>JAISIO010000045.1 GCA_031262005.1 Bacteroidales bacterium | reverse complement strand
AAAGTAAAATTTTACAGTGGGCACGATGTGCCTATTGAGTTGCACAAAGTACGTGTTGTGCAAAAACTTCATTTAGTACCTATTGAACGTCGCTTGCAGGCTCTCGAAGAAGGCGGTTATAATACGTTTCAACTCAATACGCTCGATGTATTTTTGGATATGCTTACCGATAGCGGAACCAACGCCATGAGCGACAACCAAGTGGCCGCAATGATGCGTGCCGACGATGCGTATGCCGGTTCTCAAAGTTTTATGCGTTTGCAAAAAGCAGTAGAAGATGTGCTTGGTAAAAAATATTTATTGCCTGTACATCAGGGGCGTGCAGCCGAAAATATTCTTGGCAAAGCCTACGTGCGCAAAGGTTCGTTAGTGCCTATGAACTATCACTTTACTACGGCGCTTGCTCACATTACCGAATATGGTGGCACAATTGCCGAATTGCTTTATGACGAAGCATACGTGATGGATTCAACACACCCGTTCAAAGGCAACATTAATATTGAAAAACTTGAAGAAGTGATTGAACGTCATGGTACGGAGAATATTCCGTACATTCGTATGGAGGCTTCAACCAATCTTATTGGTGGTCAGCCGTTTTCGGTTCAAAATTTACGTGATGTGCGTGCTATTGCCGATAAATATGGTATTCGTTTGGTGCTCGATGCTTCGTTACTTGGCGAAAATGCTTATTTGGTAAAACAGCGCGAAGAAGAATTTAAAAATTCGTCGATGGGCGAAATTCTTAAAGTGATGACAGGACTTGCCGATATAGTATATTTCTCAGCTCGTAAATTAAGTTCTTCGCGTGGTGGTGGTATTTGTACCAATAATGAGAAAGTGTATCGTGAACTTGAGCCGCTTATTCCTCTTTTTGAAGGATTTTTGACTTACGGAGGTATTTCGGTACGTGAAGTGGAGGCTATGGCTGTGGGTTTGTATGAAACATTGGACGAAACTATGATTTGTCAAAGCCCTGAATTTATAAAATATTTGGTGTACGAAGCTAAAAAACGCGGAATACCTATGATTACGCCTCCGGGAGTGCTTGGTGCGCATGTGAATGCAATGGAATTTTGTGCTCATATACCGCAAACGCAATATCCGGCAGGATCGCTTGCTGCTGCATTTTTCTTAATCTCGGGTGTGCGTGGTATGGAGCGTGGTTCTATGTCGAATCAGCGTGATGAATATGGCAACGAAACATACGCCGATATGGAACTTTTGCGCTTGGCAGTTCCTCGTCGAGTGTTCACGCTTTCGCAAATTACATACGTAGTTGATAGATTACACTGGTTGTATGAAAACCGTGAGTTAATCGGTGGTTTGAAATTTGTGTATGAGCCGCCGGTACTTCGTTTCTTTATGGGTAAACTCACCGCTATAGGCGACTGGCCTCAAAAACTTGTAGCAAAATTCCGTGAGGATTTTGGCGATAGCTTGTAGTTAGTGATTAGAGAATAGTGATTAATGATTAGTGGTTAATCCTATGGGTATAAAAAAAGTCCTGCTTATTTCGATATGCAGGATTTTTTGTTTTTGATTAACTTCATCAAGTTCCGGTTACTTCGTTTCTCGTAATGACATACAAAAAAGCGTCATTGCGAACGATAGTGAAGCAATCTATAGTAATGCAATGTTTTATATTGCTAATAATCAGTGTGTTAAAATAGAATGTGGGGTTATACTTTTAAATCACTAAAAATAGCACATACCACAGGGCAGGTTTTACAGTTTTTGGCACTCAACGTAAGCAATTGTTCTTGCCTGCGTCTATCGGTGTGCGGATATTCCCTGCAGGCTATGGGACGAGCTTCGTACACGCTACAGTAATTGTCGGGCAATAAAAACGGGCAAGGACTCGTGCGGAACACATAATCGCCATCGCTATCGAGTTCAAAATACTGCTCCACGAGTTGCACAGGACGTATTTTTAAGTGTCGCGCTAAACGGCTAATATCTACATCTTTCACACCGGGACTGAGCGTTTTACAGCAATTGGCACAATCCAAGCAATCTATTTTTTTGAAATACAAGTCGTGCAGGCGATGAATTTCGGCATCAAGATTTTTTGGAGGTCGGTTCTTTAACTGTTTTAATTTTGCTTGCACTTCGGCGCACGTTTTTGCTTGCCTCATTTGCAGGGATTGTAGCAACGTCATGGGAGATATTTCTTACCGTATAATCAACTTTTGCTTGCCGCTCGTAATAGAGTTTTTTGAAGTATTGGGTAAAACACCAAATTCATCTTGGTTGGGAAAAGTTAAACGATACGTATACACGCCCGGTGCAAGATTTTTTACGCTGCTATTCCAATAGAATGGTATATCGTTGGTTCCTATGTGCAAATTGTGTAACGGAATTTCGTGCACCAAAGCTCCTTGCAGGGAGTATATCGAAATTTTTGCATCGGTGGGTGCTTTTTGTCCGGAGAGCACCACGCGGAATGTGGTATAATTATGTGCCGGATTGGGGAAATTAAATAAGGTTGAAATGCGTGCTTTGGCGGCTACTTGAAATCGTATTATGTACGGACTTACTTGTATTTTATTATTTTCATCGGGAACCGTATTGGTATTGCCATTTTCGTCGCGAGCTGTTACCGTTAATTCATAGCTGCCATCGGCAAGTGTGGGGGTAAAAAGTACCACGCATGAATTAGAACTGCCTGTGGCTGGAAAGAATTGGAGCGCATCGCCGGCAAAGTAATAGCGTTCCTCTCTATTGGTTGACGTATTGCGAATAGTTATGGTAAATAGCGAGGTGTCGCGCAAGGGAAAAAATTGATTCTCATCGAAAAGCGTAATCCGAATGAGTGGTTCTGTGGAAACATAATCACCATTCAATACATGACGATTATCGAAAGTAACGTCTAATGAAGGTTTGGTTTTATCTGCATACACGTGAAATTGACGGTATATGACATTGTTGAAGTGGGTATTTTCCAATTGGTCGTACTCTCCTGTTTCGGGATTTACCGGATTAAATTCCACACGCAATGTGTAATCGTCACTTGGCATGAATTGGGTGGAATGTTTGAAGTTCGCAAACACCGTTTGCTGTATTCCCGCTGGTGATAGGCGTTGATATTCCGAAACTATAAGTTCTTGTGCACTGTTACGTATTTCAAAATGCACCAGCACACTGTCCATGGGGGTGTACGAAATATTTTGCGCACCTATTGTTTTTCGGAGCGTATCGCCTTGTGCTATGTTATTGGTGTGAAAATAAAAATTTCGGTCTACATTAATTGAAAGGTCGCCCACAGGGTCGAAATATACTTTCCAAAAGTTCAATTTCGGCGGAGTTCTTTCAATTTCGTCTTGTATACTATTTTGCAACTGTACAAATGGTGTCAATTCTGCATTAATGAGCGTGTCGGCACGATACAGTGTGTCTTTTCCGAAAGGAATATCTACTTGAATATTATTACTTTGGTCGGGCAGTACCGCCATTACCGCAAACTCACTTGCATCGCCTTTGTTGAGCAATGTGTCGCCCCACATAATTGCGTGGATACTATCTGCCGGACCAATGAACGGTGTGGTAATGGTTCCTTTCGTTCGTTTTGCTTCAAAATGTGTGCTGAGAGTTAGTATTTCATCAACTGTTGTGCTTTTCGCTTCTTGCACCGAACTCGTGTTGCCTTTTTGAACAAAAAATATGTAGGAATAGTTTTCGCTTTCGTCGTTTGCGGGAATTGTGGCACCCAAGCGGCTAAAAGCAGATTTCAATTCAGGAATTACCGTTTTTACATTTCCAAACGAATACACAAGAATAAAATTACCGATAGGTATAGTATCGTTCAGAAAGTTTGCCATGCTTTGCTGATAGGTGGCATTATTCGACGGAAAAGCAAAGAAATTGCGTATTTCTCCGTTTGACACGCCGAAATTACTTTGTCCGTATTTTCCTCTGTCGGATTTCCACGTATTCGATGTTACGGAATCGAACACCGCCACATGAAAAGCTGGTGTGCCGAGCGGGAAACCACTTGTTTGCATTTGCATATTATCGAGCATGAATCTATTGTCGTAATAATACGAATCGGGGTAAAGACCTCCTGCAGGTCGGGGAATTTCCATATTGCGGGAATAGGTACTTACTACATGGCTCGATTGTGCAAACGAATATTGTTGTGTTTCTATATCGTAGTTCACATTGGAAAGCGTATTGTTACTCGACAGGGTATTGCTGCCGAACTGACCTCTATTCTGCTGTGCCCAACCTGTTTTCTGCGGTTCATAGGTGAATGAATTAATGCGCCACGCCGATGAATCTTCTGACCAAATGCGCCAATAGTAAGTAACATTTTCCAACAAGGTAATATTGGGTTTCCAAATCAATACCGATTCGGAATTGTCGGTAATGGTTCGCGGATAACGCAAATCACTATTAAAGTTAATTGTCGTATCAATGACAAAGTGTAATTCTTTCGGTGGATTCATAGGGTCTACAGCCACAGCAACCAACGAAACGGTATCGTAAGGAATAATAGAAAAATTAGGTGGAAACACCGGTAAAATGTCTTGTGCAGTAATAAATAAATTGACCCGTGCCGTATTATTAGTTCCGTTCAATTCCGGTAAACGCAGGTGTGGTATGCTGTCGCCATCAGGCTGCTTGATGTACACTATTTTCGATTTATCGGGTATTTTATTTGCACTATCGCGCGAAATTTGTGAAATAGGCAGTACAGTTGCTTCTATTGTATAATTACCGGCGGTAAAATCAAGTGTGTTGAACGTTATTTCAGTAGTATTGTGAGCAAATAAGCGCGAAACTATGGTATCGCGTGAAATAAGCGGATTATTCCGTTCTACGGAAAAGGCTTTAATGCGCACCAAACACGAATCGGTAGTGAGCCGTCCGTTGTTTGCTATTGTTACATTGGCAGTGAAATTGCGAATATCGGTAGACACTACTTGTGGATTGAATGTAATTCCTGCCTGTGGTATTTCAAAATCGGGCAATTCAAATCCGTGTATAAAAACAGCAGGGTCGCCGTGATAACTCAAACTCAATATGGAGTTAATGCGTTCGTCGAAACCGTTCCATTTTTGACAAAGTTCCGTTACCGAAAGCCGCATACTTTCGCCTATGGGTTTACCATAATTTCGGTATGCTATATTCCGTAAAAGGCTTGTAGTAAACATACTCAAATACGCAGGAATTCCCACCGTTACATTGGCAATAAAACCAATAGCTCCTTTCTCTGGTGTTGATACAATCCATTTTTCGCTGAATCCCAAGGGGTTGGGTGAAAACATATCGCCCGAATAACAGGAATTTGCTATAATCAACGGATATTTTCCGATATTATCGAATAGAATGGGATCGTCTATATTTTGGTCGAAACCCGAACCCGATGCATGACCGAAGAAATTGAGTATACTTGTTCCGGCATTCATGTTTTTGCGAATTATATCGGGTTCTGTGTGCTCAAACACATTTGACGATGATTTGAGAAACGTTGATACGTTGGCTCCAAAGAGTGTGTCGCTGATAGTGTTTTCAAATTCACGTAAGTAACTTTGTATCAGTGTTTGCTCATTTTTATTGGACCCACCGCCAAAGTGCATCACGGTTTTCATCCACACATCGGGTGTTTGCTGTTCGTGTAGGCGCACTTTGTTCAAATAATTGATAAGTTCCGTTGAATTTTGCGATGCAATGCGCCCTATATTCACCGATGCACGGTATTCACTTGGCGATACAACTTTATGGTTAGTGATGGTAAATAATAAGTCTGATGCAGGATAACCCATTGGCGGAATTAGCGTTTGAGCATAAAGCGAGGTGTTTTTTCTGAAATCGGTTATTTTATAACCTTTTCCAAGTAAAAGTACATTTTGGGGTTTTATTTTCCATTGTTTTGTTGCAAAATCTATAAATTCATGAATTGCTTGCGGGTGTTTATTAATTCCGTAGGCAAATTGGTCGTAGAGTTCTGCCACATCTATTAATAGTGTTTTTTTGCCAGAGCTATCGCGAAAAGCTGCGTATTGCTGTGCTTCTGCCCACTGCGATTGATGTGCTATAATTATATAGTCGCCTTGATTTATATCGTTGTTAAAATCTAATAGTTTGCCGCGAGTGCTTGTGTTTTTAGAACTCACAAGTTTCCAGCGGGTAGTACCCACTGCTTTTATATTTGCTTGATTAAGCGCATAACACTGTAACTCTTTATTCACATTCGGCACCAAAACTTGATATTTTGTTCCGTTTTTGGTAAACGGTATGCGTTGTTTTATTTCGGGAATGTACAGTACCGGTTTATCGCCGCCGTCGAAATTACTAACTTCGAGTAAAACAAACGCATCGCTCGATGCTTGTTTGGGTATGGAAAAAGCAAATTCTTTCAAATTTTTGAAATCATAGGAGTGGGGGTAGGTAATTTCAATATATGCTACGCTATTTTTATCGGTAACTTTAGCGTCTCCCGGGTAACTTTGAAATTCAAATTGTGTGGAAGCTAATAGTGCCGCATCTGTACGTATTGTTTTATGAACCGCATTGAAATTACGATATGTGGTATCAAAGCGAATCTGAGAAGAAGCAGTACTTATTCCTACACTAATATCGTGGATAGTTTCGGAAACACCTGCCATACCAAATCGTATAGTTGATAGTGCTCCTGTATTGGTGGAGAAATTCTCGGTTGCCAGCGTATATCGTCGAGGCGGAGAGGTTTTTTCATCGAAATATGTGTCGCCCCATCCTTCTCCGTCGTGAATGTGGGATGATTGTGCAGTAATATTGTAAGATGCATTAAAATTCCTGCGAATTGTGGAAAAACAGTAGGAGAGTGGCGTATAATTAAGAAAGTCAGTATTTTCTGTCGAGTTATATTGTTCGCCCGGAGTGATGGTGGGAAAGGTCAGGAAATATGCTGCAGTATCGTTATACAAACTGTAATCGTGGTTCAATGGTTTGTAATTATAATACACTGCTGTGTCTAACCAACCGGTATTGCCGCTTTTGGCATAAAATTCTATATAATCACTGTCGGCAAAAGGTCCGTCTTTATTCACTTTATTTACGTATACGGGTACTTGTTTGCCGGCATGCAGTAATTGCATATTCGCTGCTGTAAGCGAAATAAAATCACTTCCTAATAAATTGCGCAAATTAGCCCCCGTGATTTTATACACGCCTTGAGCTGTTACGTGCATTTTAATATAGGTTTGTCTATAATCAATCCATTGATTACTATGTTTTTGAGCAAGTGATGCAAACGGAAACAGTAATAGAGCAATATAGGTAAGAATTTTTTGCATAGATTTCATTAGATTGGTATAACAAAAATACGAAAAATCGTATGTAAAAACTGTATTGGTTCATTTTTTTTATGATTTTGAACCTATATTATCGTTTTAAGACAGTAGATTTTGCGGTGAAGTTATATTATTTATTAACCGTTTTTGGAGTTGTTAATGGATTGTGGAATACAAATTCTTTCTTTGCTAATTGTGAATAGTAACTTTGCAATAGTGCCCTCGTATATCTCTCAATATGTTTTTGATGTTCTAAGTCGTGATTAACAATCTTCTTCTGCTGCAAACTATCATTCGCCGAATACGCCATAAGTAGCGACTTTCTATCGAAATAATACGTAGCAGAATCGGTGATTGATTGATACAATTGATTGACATAATTTACCGCCATTGGCATTTGCATGGTATCGTTAAAAACATCGCGTCCAAAGGAGAAATAAGGCTCGGTATTTCCTAAAAGTCCTAAAAGTGTGGGCATTACATCTAACTGTTGCGTTACGGTTGTATTGATTCCTTGCAATTCATGCGAGGGCGTGTAGATAAAATAAAAAATTGCCGTGCTTCCTTTGGGCGTTTTTGCGTAATCGGAATATTTGTCGCCGGCGGGGTGGTCGGCAATGAATACGAACAAGGTGTTTTCGTACCACGGTTCGTGTTGTATGCGGGCGAATAATTCTTGCAAAGCCCTGTCGGTGTACGCCACCGGCTGTTGCACTTTGGTAAATCCTTTGGGTAATTTGTTTTCATAATCTGCCGGCACAACGAATGGGTGATGCGAGGTTAAATTGAAGACCGTTGCAAAAAACGGCTCGGGCATACGGTGCAGTTCATCTGCCATAAATTGGTAAAACGGAGCGTCGAACACGCCCCACAGCGGTTCAACGGTATTTTTGTTCACAGGATAGGAGCGTTCGTAATCTTCACGGGTGAAAAATTGTGAAATGCCCACTTGCGATGCAATTGCTTCGAATCCCATAGAATTTCTGTCTGCTCCGCAAAAAAACGATGTTGTGTAACCTTTTTGTTCAAGCATATAGGGCAACCCCTTGATAGTGCTCAATGATTGTGGCAGCAACACAAACGAAGTTTCATACGAAGGAATGGACGCCAAAATAGAAGGCAATGCTTCTATGGATTTCAATCCGTTGGAAAATGCGTTGGTAAACACGTAGCTGTGTTGCATTAGGCTATCCAAAAACGGTGTAAAACCGCTGTGATTTTTATACACCTCGGGGTTATAAAATTTTGAATGTTCTTTGCTGAAACTTTCAAGAACGAATAACACGACATTTTTACCAGATGCTGAGGCTCTCGAAGCCATGTTTTTACCGCTGTGCTGAGGAGTGTGAAATGGCGAAAAAATCTGTGCCGTTTCTTCTTCCGAAAAATAGTGCGGCACATCAATTCCTTTGTGTCGCATAGTGCGTAGCACACAAAACGGATTACTCAATATGAGGTTTGCTTTTTGTGGCGTTTGCGTGTAATTCACGGCATTGCTCAACGTGTAGGGGCGCACGCCGTGTCCAAAACCACCACGCACGGCTGCAATGCACAAATAAATCATGATGCACAAAATCACGGTGTTGATAGCATAATACGGGAAGGTTTTTTTTATCGAAATATGGTAGTTCGGTATTTTTTTATACGCAAACACCATTGCGCCAATAAGCAGCACAACCACAGCAAGCAACCACCAATTGTCAAGTGCTGCTTGCCATAAAATCCCTGCGTTGTTGGTATTTTCTTGCAGGAAATGAAATTCTTCGGAGGTAAATCGTTTTTGTGTAAATGAATAATATACTATATCGCTCACGTTCAGTACGATAATCGCCAGTGAATTGCTTATGATAAAAATCAAAAACAGCACTTTTTGATACACAGCACAGCTGCGCACACGCAACGGCACAAGCGACAGAACAATAAATAAACAATTAATATAGACAATAGAAATAGTGTCGAACACCAATGCTCCACGCACTAAATGTGGCAATTCGGAAGCGGAAATTTCGCCCAACAATGACTGGTTGTAGAAATAAAAAATTATTTGAGTAATGCTTATAATGATGTACAGCAAACTGAGGCGCAACACAAGGGTTGTGAGTTCGGTTTTTAGGAATTGAAAATTAAAAATTAAAAATTGAAAATGTTTCATATCTAAAAGTCTTGTGTCTAAAAGTCTTGTGTCTCGTGTCTAAAATAAAAATCTTGTTCCACCAATAACGCTTCGGCAAGCGAAATATTTTGTAAATTTCCGTTGCGCAGAATATGTGTTTTGTAGCCAAGACTTTCAAAAAGCGCAATAACTTTTGTGCGGTTCTCAGTTCCGCTCAATTCGCTCTGCACAAGTGGTTTAAGTCGTGTGAGTGTTTCTGTAAAATTGCTAAACACGTGAAACTCATAGCCTTCTACATCGCATTTTACAAAATCGAGTTTTTCCACGTGGGCAAATAGTTCATCGGGATTGCGCATTGGTACATCGAATAGTTTAGAGTAATTTTCTTGCGCCGATGAGGTTATTTTTGTCATTCCGTGATGCAGTCTGCCGTCTTTTATGGGAATCCCCATTTGCACGGTATCGGTGTGTTCGCCAAGAGCAAACGGCAACAATTCGGCGTTGCTGAACGAGCGCATATTGCGTTTCCAAATTTCGCCAAAAAGCGGAATAGGTTCTACGGCATACACTTTACCGGTTTTACCGATATTGCGAGCCATTCGGGTGGAATAATAGCCCAAATTTGCACCAATATCAATACAAGTATCGCCCGGTTTGAGAATTGTGTCCAAATAAAACAATTCGGGGTATTTCGATTGCCACATATTGCGCGAAACACCGCAAATGTAAAGCGAACTGATAATTTTGAGGTAGGTTTTTAAACCGAATATTTTTAGTAATACTGTGCGGATCATTAGAGTGTAGTGTTTAGAGTGTAGAGTATAGTGATTAATGATTAATTATTCATTGTTCATTATTCATTGATAAAGTTACGCTCGCCCGCCCCACATGTCCTCGCAATGGCGGTGCAATTTTGGAAACGGTTATGCGAGCTTCTTTGAGTTGTGTAGGAAATTCGGCAAACAAAGCGTTCAATATCCGTTGGGTAACGTGTTCGAGCAAGGCAGACGGAATTTTCATTTCACGTTCAATAATATCGTACACCGTTTGGTAATTCAGCGCATCGTCTATACAATCTGTTTCGGCGGCTTTGGCGCAATTGGCTACCAATCGAGCCTGCACCACAAATTTATTGCCCACCACTCGTTCTGTTTCAAAACAGCCATGATGTGCGTAAAGTTCTATGTTTTCTAATTCTATAATTCCCATTTTTTGAATAATTGAGTAACTGAATAATTGATAAACGGACTAATTGATTAGTCATTTCTTACACCGAAACCTATTCGTTTGCGTTGTTTTTGTTCTACTTCAATTTTATCTTTGTGAAGTAAATAATTTATGGCTTCGGTAATGTTGGAAAATTGCTGTTCGTATTTTTCTTCTATCTGTTTAAGTTTTTCTGAAAGTTCACGATAATTCAAAGCAAATTCTTTAAGCGCAATAAAGGCTTCAACTATAACTATGTTCATTTGAATAGCTCGTTTGCTTCGCAAAACACTTGCAAGCATAGTAACACCGTGTTCGGTAAAAGCAAAAGGAGTAATTCCCACATTACGTTTTTTCTGATTGTATGCGGTCGCAATTTGCGACCGCATAGCCTCCCATTCTTCTTGCGAAAGACGAAACATAAACCTTTCGGGAAATCGCTCCTTATTTCGACGAACAGCTTCATTGATACGTTTTGTTTCTACTTCGTATAATTCGGCAATATCAAAATCCAACAGTACTTTTTGACCTCGTACTTCGTAAATTTTATTTTCAATAATTTGTAATTGCATAGTGCTACATCAATTTTTTTTGGTTTATGGTTGAAATAGATGTTACAAAAATACTCTTTTTTATAGTTCCGAGACTGCAATTACAAATAAACCACACTCGTGTAAATTTCAAAACTACAAAGGTTTTTGTGTTTTTTTACAATATATTCTTTTAAAACAAAACTCCTATTGCGTGCTGCAAACGCCCATTGCCAAGCACAAAAATGCAGAGAAAGGGCACAATAAGCAAATTATAGTAGCGGGTGATAATTAATTGAGCAAAATTACGGCGAAACGGGAAAAACACACGCATACCAAACAGCAATAATGCCGCCCACAGAATAATTGCATCGTTGTAAATGCTTGCGTGGTTTACTACGTGCGCAGATTCGCCACGAACAGAGTCTATATACACATATTTTGCTTGCCCAAACCACCGAGTGCTGCACACTTGTAACTGCTGCGACTGTAAAAGTATGAGTGTCCAATGCGCACCAAAGCGAAATGTGCTGCCTGCAATCTTCAATTCCGCATCGTAATCGCTTGGCGAAACGGCTTGTAACTGTGCCGCAATAGTGGGTGTTTTAATGGTGTATTCTTGATTGTCATAAAAAAAATCAACCAAAACAGCAATAGCAACAAAGCAAGCAAACACAGCAACACATTTTGACACAAGATATTGCCACGATTTTCTTACATGAGCAAGTTCAATATCAATTTTTGTCGGTATTTCGTTCAATTGAAAATTGAAAATTGAAAGTTGAAAATTTCTCATCAAAAATGTCTTATGTCTAAAAATCTTGTGTCTTTTATCTAACAGTCTAAAGCACAATATTAATAATTTTCCCCACCACCACAATCACTTTTTTCGGTGTTTTGCCGTCCAAATATTTGGTAGTTTGCGCATCGGCAAGAGTGGTTTTTTCAATGTCTTCTTTGCTGGCATCGGCAGCAAATTCAAGATTAAAACGCACTTTCCCGTTGAACGAAACAGGATATTTAATAACAGTCTCTTGTAAATATTTTTCCTCAAATTCGGGGAAGCTGGCATCGCACACGGTGCTTGGTCGGTTGCAGAGCGGAGCCGAAGCACCTAACTTGCTATACAATTCTTCGGCAATGTGCGGAGCAAACGGCGAAAGCATAATAACCAACGGTTCTAAAATAGCAGCTTTATTACATTGCAATCGCGCCAACTCATTTACACAAATCATAAATGCCGAAACTGAAGTGTTGAACGAAAAATTTTCAATATCGAAGGTTACTTTTTTGATTAAAGTATGCAATACTTTAAGTTCTTCGGCAGTGGGCGCATCGGCGGAAACCGAAAATTCATCGCGTTTGAAAAACAATCCCCATAATTTTTTCAGAAACCGGTGTACACCGTCAATACCTTTCATATCCCACGGTTTGGATTGTTCCAACGGACCGAGAAACATTTCGTACATACGCAATGTGTCGGCACCGTAGCGTTCTACAATGCTATCGGGATTAACCACGTTGAACATTGACTTCGACATTTTTTCTACGGCATATCCGCAGTGATATTTTCCGTCTTCGAGAATAAATTCTGCGTTGGCAAAATCAGGTCGCCATGCTTTAAATGCTTCGGTGTCGAGAATATCGTTTTCCACAATGTTTACATCAACGTGTAGGGGAGTGGTTTCGTATTGGTCTTTTAAATTGAGCGATACAAATGTATTGCTACCGTTGATGCGATACACAAAATTCGAGCGTCCTTGTATCATGCCCTGATTTATCAATTTTTGAAACGGTTCGTCTTTTGCAATTACGCCCAAGTCGAATAAAAATTTATTCCAAAAACGGCTGTAAATCAAGTGTCCGGTGGCGTGTTCCGTGCCGCCGAGATACAAATCCACGTTGCCCCAATACTCGTTTGCCTCTTTTGAAACAAGAGCTTGACTGTTGTGAGGGTCTTGGTAACGCAGGTAATATGCCGAACTGCCGGCAAAACCGGGCATTGTGTTGAGTTCTAAGGGGTATTTTTT
>JAISIO010000194.1 GCA_031262005.1 Bacteroidales bacterium | reverse complement strand
CACGGCGCAAAAATTCCGTGATACGAAAAACAAACCCAATCGTTCGTGGGCTGATACGGTTTTGTTGCGTGAAGCGTATGTGTTCTTAGATGTTGCCTCCGGAATTTTTCCCCATAGTGCTAATCTTGAAGCCAAGGAATTATCGTTCAATCGGGAATTCCACGTTGCTCCCATTGGCGTTGAGGTGTTGCAATTCAACAATGCCGCATTGGAAATTGTGAACGATTGGCGGAGCAAAGAATTTACCTGCGACACGGGTGCTGTGGTGCGTGTGTATCCAATGCCGGCACTCAAATGGCACGACACGCTGGCATGGCTTGCCCAACGCCATGCTCGTGATATGTTCATCTATAATTACACCGACAACATTGCCCCCGATGGAATAACTCCTTTGGATAGAATACAAAGCACCTATTTAAAAGGCACGCAGTATGAAACCGAAACGGGTGTTCACCACATTCAGGCACTTAAAATAGGGGAGGTGATAGGCTATGGATTTACACTATACGGGGTGCATTCCGACAACGATATGAAAAAAGTTGTAGCCGCTATGGTGCAAAAATGGCTGAATGAAAAACGTTCGCAAAATTGTATAAAAATGAAATCGCCCGATTTTAATTATATGGGAATGGCGGTGTATGGCGATAAATGGGTGCTGCTTATGGCTGAAATTCAAGATATTCAACTCCGGCGTTTTCCTACAAAATAGTTTGCGACAATACATAGACACAAATATGTTACTTTCATTCCACACCGAAAATATGTGCGAAGCCGGTTGCGACGAAGCCGGTAGGGGTTGCCTTGCAGGTCCGGTGTATGCCGCCGCCGTAATTTTTGCACCCGATTACACAAACGAACTCCTGCACGATTCCAAAAAACTGACTGATGCGCAACGAAGACTCTTACGCCCTGTTATTGAACGTGATGCACTTGCTTGGGCTGTGGGAACGGTTGATAATACTGAAATTGATAGAATCAATATCTTACAAGCATCGTTTCTGGCTATGCACAAGGCTTTAGATGCACTTTCCCTCATTCCGCAACATATTCTTGTAGACGGCAACCGCTTCAAGCCTTACAAAAACATACCACACCACTGTATAATAAAAGGCGATGGGAAATATCTGTCAATTGCCGCTGCTTCAATTCTTGCCAAAACCTATCGCGACGATTTTATGGACAACATTCATACTGAATATCCGCAGTACGATTGGCAGAAAAACAAGGGCTATCCGACACTATTTCACCGAAAAGCTATTCATTCGCACGGATTAACGCCCTATCATAGAAAATCTTTTAATAGCTCTATTCAGTTGGAATTGTTTTGAGTTTTAGGGGAGTTAAAGGAGTTAGAGGAGTTAAGGAAGAAGTATTCTAAATACTAATCACTAAACTCTAAACTCTACACTCTAATCTCTAATCTCTAATCTCTAATCACTACTCTCTAATCATTAACCATTACATTAAAGAAATTATGTAAAAATCAGGGTTAGGTACAAACGCCGATATTCAGAAAGTTTATAACTATTTTATAAAATAACCACTTTCAATGTGGCGCAATGCAAATAATTCATGTAATTTTGCAAAAATTTTGATAGTTGGAATTACAGGGTATAAATACAAAAGGGGATTTAGCCGCAACGCAGGAAATCACTGATAGTTTGGGAGTAATTTCGTTCCAAGAAATTGAACGTTCACAGCAGGGCTTGACTTTTCCGTTGCAGTCGCCGGAACATTCGGCGCAACCTTTGGAGGTAATTTCCACACCGTCCGATACAATTTCTATAGCCGATACGGCACGTATGCATATGCAAGCAGGCGAAGCTACAGAATGTGCCGTAGTGGAAAATACCCACAATTCACAGATAGAATTTCCGTTTGCAAGTACTTACTCTTACACGCCTGATTTTGCCGTTGCGCTTTTCGACCAACAGGGTACTATTTGTATGAATCAGCGTAATTTTGGTGCACACGCCACATTTTCGCAAGATTTTAAAGATAAAGTGTTTACCATTAATTACAAGAAAATTAATGATACGTCGAACAATTGGATTTTCTGGCTTATTTTCGGTAGCATTGCTTTATTTTGTTATGCACGTATGCGTTATCGTAAGCAATTTGAATTATTCGTTTCTTCAATTTTTCATTACAATTTATTGCTGAAAACCATACGCAATGCCAGCGAAAGCAGCAATCAACTTTCGGCAATGTTGCAAGTGCTCTTCACGTTTAACACATCGTTGTTTATGTACCAAACACTACTTTATTTCAACCCGTTGCATATTTCCGGACTGCAAAATATAGCTATAGTGTGTGCCGGAACAGTATTTTTACTTCTTTTGTACGGCGCAAAAAGTCTTATACTGCGAGGTTTGGGGGCAGTGTATATGCAGAGTAATTTTGTGCATGAATATTTATTCAATG
The DNA here is from genome assembly GCA_031262005.1 of Bacteroidales bacterium. GTDB lineage: Bacteria > Bacteroidota > Bacteroidia > Bacteroidales > UBA1715 > WQTX01. The sequence continues at coordinate 4,794 of JAISIO010000194.1, read as the reverse complement.
TACAAGTGTGCAATCGAGCTCTTGGTATATTTTTATTTCCGGTAATTATTTGCTTTGCTTTTGTACAACCACATATTATAAGCCATAGCACAATTATGACCATCGGTTTCGTCTTAATAGGTTGTTTTTATGCGCTACGTATAGTACGAGGCATCATCATGAGCCTAAAATCGGGCATTTCACCGTTGTATGTGCTTTTAATGATGTGCATACTTGAATTTTTGCCGTTATTGCTATTAGCAAAAACCACAACAATTATATTGCGTTCCATTAGTTTATAACTCCGTATTTATTATGAAAATTAAAAAAATTCTTGTAACCCAGCCTAAACCTGAATCCGAAAAATCACCATATTTCGATTTGGCAAAAAACAACAATCTACAAATAGATTTTCGACCATTTATACAAGTTGAAAATGTAGGAGCAAGTGAATTTCGTAGACAGAAAATTTCTATACTCGACCATTCGGCAATAATTTTCACAAGTCGTACGGCAATTGACCATTTTTTCCGTTTGGCAAAAGAAATGCGTATAACCATACCCGAAACCATGAAGTATTTTTGTATTTCGGAAGCGGCGGCATTCTACTTACAAAAATATATAGTATATCGCAAACGCAAGATTTTTTATGCCAATGGCACTTTCGACGACTTGATTACGATTGCTCGTAAATATATAGCCGAAAAATTTCTACTCCCGCTCTCGGATATTCATAAACAAGCAATTCCCGACAAATTAACCAAAGAAAATTTTTCGTTTACAAAGGCTATTATTTACAAAACAGTGAGCAGCGATTTGTCGAATTTGCAACACGATGATTACGATGTTATTGTATTTTTCACCCCTTCGGATATAGCTTCGTTGAAACAAAATTTTCCCGATTTTACACAAGGTGAACGGCTCATAGCTTCGTTTGGTGCTACCACCGCCAAAGCCGTAAGCGAAGCAGGACTTCGATTGGACATTCAAGCTCCGGCACCCAAAGCACCATCGATGACTATGGCTTTGGAACAATTTATAAAAAAACACAACAAAAAATAGAAGTTTGTAAGTTAGAAAGTAAACTCGCTAACTTACAAACTTTCTAACTCTAAAAAAATGTTTTTAAAATCGCATCGCATCAACTCCGAAAAAGAACGTGCAACTCTTTTTACACAGGGAAATTCACTCGTTGAATTTCCTTTTAAATTTGTGTGGCAGTGCGTTCCTGCTGCTTCATTTTCATCGAAATTGCTTATTAGCGTGCCAAAAAAACGAGTGCGTCATGCGGTAGATAGGAATTTTGTGAAACGTCGCATTCGTGAGGCATTCCGTTTGTTTGAAAAGGAAACCCTCGCACAATTTCCTTGCGCAGAATTGCGTGTAGCTATAATTTTTATGAGCGACGAACACGAATTGATACAAAAACATAATAGCCAACTGTTCAAGGGATTGGAAAAGGTTTTTGCCGCAGGGCAACCACACGACGTCAGCGTAAATATCTGAATGATTTTGATTACGGCTGTTTCCGTATCATATCTACTAACTGCAAAAAATAATCTCTACTCCAAATATCCATTTCCTGCGGATTTTTGAGGAAGGGACGCACATCGTTTTTTACCGCAACTGTATACTGTCCCGCAGGGACAGCTCTTTATTAACCGTGGGCTTTAGCCTACGGGTGAGGCAAGCAATAAGTCTGCCAAGTCCCGCAGGGACGACACTTGCTATCTTTCCCAATCTCTCTCATCAAAGGCTAAGCCCATTTCTTCCACAAACGCCGTGTATTCTTTTTTAAACGGCTCTGTTTTATGATGCTCTTGTTGGTTTATTATATAGTTGATAATCTTTTGTTTATCCTCTACGCTTTTCGACAATGCCGCATAACCTTCGCCCCACGCTTTGAAATTTTCAAATCCATCTTTTGTCTTGATAATTTTGCTCGAAGAGCCTTTCAATGCTTGCATAAATTCCGACAATGATATAGTTGGCGGCATTGTAAAAAGCAAATGAACATGGTCGGGCATGGCGTTTATGCGATACAAATATCCACCTTTGTTTTTAATTATGCCCCACATTTCTTGATACAAGAATTTTATCCTATCGTCAGTAGGCAATGTCAGTTCGCTTTTGTATGTGCGGACAATGGCGTGAATCAGTAGGTTTACATAGCTCATAATTTCTGTTGTTTTACCCGTAGGCTAAAGCCTACGGGTAATAAAGTGCTGTCCCTGCGGGACAAGACACTGCCTAAATCGTCTTTGGTGGTGATTGGGTAGCGAGCGAGCATATTTTGGAAGAGAGAGTGGGGCATAAATAATTGAATTTACTGTTGTTGATTTTTAATTACATAATACAAAGGACTAAATAATTCTTCAATTTCATTTGTATTACTTAATTGAAAACTATTTAAATGTGTTGATTTTATGCATTGAATATGCTGTGAAAAAAGCCTGAATCCTTTTGTGTTTGTTTTATCATCATCTAAATTGATAGCAAAAGATGAAAAGCCAAAATTTGTATTATATAACTCTTTTGTTGATTTAAAATCTTTTGAAGGGAATGTTTTTTTGTATTCTATATTTAGATTTGGTTTAAAATAACTGATTAAAGCCGCTTCACAAACAGTTATTTCTTGTCCTGCAGAAATTCTTTTTTGAGCTTGCTGTTGTAGAGATGACAAATCTGCAACTGTTGGGGCTTTAATACAGGATTTTGGACTTACTACTTGCGAGGAAGACATAACACTGCATCTTATGTTGATTCCCACAATAACAATTTCTTCATTACTCGCATTCGCCGAAATTTTTTTCAACTTAGTATGATTATGCTTCAATCTATAATCAATCGTTCTATTGGTCTTCCGTCCAAAACATTGTCCAATATACATAACCTCTAAGTCAGTAATAAAATGCTTGTCTAAATTTTCTTTGTTGTTGGCATACCAGCATTGAAATACTAGTGAAGACATACAAAGATCCCCAATTTGTTTATTAGTTCCATTCCAATCAATGTCATAAATACCATTTTTATAATTATTGATTTTAATCGTAAGCGGGTGTATTATTCCAATAAATTGTTTATTGTGATTGTCATCTAAATAATAAAATCTTGTTTTATAATAATTTCCGTCAAGTACAGAATCTTCATAAAATAGTTGTTTTCGCTTACAAATAAGGTAGATATGTAATTTCATATCTTGTATTTGTTTGCGTATTGCTTTTTTTTCAAATCAGAAGGATTAAAAAACATAAAGCCTGTTGAAAAGAAATTAAGTCCTGATATGAACTGCATATTTCCATGATTGTTGTTTGTCATAACTTTTTTATTCATAAATAGTTCTTTATTCCCAAAAAATCACATTTCTACCAAAAATTTTTCTAATATTTCCAATTTCATGCTATTTCGACCCGCCTCAATACACTGCTCCACAATGCTTTTATCCAAATTCCGAATTGCCTCCAAATCCAGCCGCAAATCTTCCTCAGCAATCTAAAAATTCAAATAAAAATCTTGTGTTAAGCTCATGTATTCTTCGGTGTAGCTATGCCGCGTTTCTTTCTCAATGCACAATTCACGCTCTTCTACACCGCAAGGCACGGATTGTAATTCCACAAGCGAGCGTTTAGGTTTTTTGCCCACAGAGGGAATTACGTGGGTAATACGCCGGAGATGCAAACCGCTTTCCTGTGCTACTTTACAAAACAATTGCGCTTCGTGCAACGGATAAATTACCGCAAGTTTGCCGTTGCTCGCCAAAAGTCTGCGAGCGTGGTGTATCAATTCCGCAGGCAAAAGACTATCGTTGTGGCGAGCAGTTCGTTTCTGCACATTGGGGTTGTGCAACGATTGCGAAAAAAACGGCGGATTGGACACAATCAAATCATATTGTTCGGCAGGCGCAAATTCTTGCAACGAAGTATGAAACACCCTAATTCTATTGCTCCATGGGCTTTTCAATACATTTTCGCAGGCTTGACGGTAGGCATTTTCTTCTATTTCTATAGCATCAATTGCGGCTCTATGTTGGCGTTGCGCAAGCATGAGTGCAAGCAATCCGGAACCGGTTCCAACATCTAAAATACGTGCGCTCTGTTCCACGTTAGCCCAAGCTCCAAGCAAAACACCATCGGTTCCCACTTTCATGGCACACTTATCGTGCTGTATGGAAAATTGTTTGAATTGAAACATGATGCAGATAGAAAGATTATCAGTTAATCAATTTGCCTGTTTACCGATTAGCCGATTAGTCAGTTAGCCGATTAGCCAGCTCATCTATCGTTCAAGATAGCGATCAAGAGTTTGATCCAACGCTGTTCCACGCAGATTTTTTGCAACAATTACCCCTTTGGCATCTATCAGAAAATTGGCGGGAATGCCTTGTATGTTGTACAATTGTAAATAGCGGCTGTACCAACCTTGTGCATCGTTCACGTGCTCGCCCCACGGCAAAGCATCGGTTTGTATGGCATTGCGCCACGATTGCGGCTTGTTATCAATGGATACGCTATAGATAGTGAACGACTTTCCTATGGTAAAATCCTTATCCTTGTAGGTTTTGTAGGCTCTCACCAAATACGGATTTTCCTTTCGGCACGGACCGCACCATGAAGCCCAAAAATCTATAAGTACCACTTTGCCGCGCAGGCTGTATAAATCAAGTGTAGAGCCATTGGTTTGCGGAAGGGCAATGTTAGGAGCAATGTTACCAACCGCAGTGCCTATTTTGGCAGTTTGGGCACAGAGTGTGCATGAAAAAAATAGACAGACTACGAAAGTAAAATTCTTTATGCTCATAATGATACGGTATTTTTT
>JAISIO010000144.1 GCA_031262005.1 Bacteroidales bacterium | reverse complement strand
CTCAAAGTCCCCTTTAGGGGATTTAGGGGTTAAACACACACACTATGAATGCATCAAATTTAATCAGAATAGCGTGGAAAGCTATTGCGCTCAACAAAATGCGCACCTTCCTTACCATGTTGGGAATTATTATCGGCGTAGGATCAGTAATTACCATGCTTGCCATTGGCGAAGGCTCAAAACAAAGCATTCGCGACCAAATTTCGACTATGGGAAGCAATATGATAACCATTCGTCCAGGGGCGCAAAACATTGGCGGTATTCGTATGGACAATACCTCGCAACGCTTTACCATAGCCGATGTGGACGCTTTGCAACAGCAGGCAACACTACTTTCATATATTTCGCCAGTGGCAAATAGTAGCGGGCAGGCAATCAACGGTTCCAAAAACTGGCCTACGCAAATTACCGGCGTATACTCCGATTATTTACACATTCGTAAACTGTCGTTGAGCGCAGGATCAATGTTTGAAAACACATTTGCCGGACTTAATTCCAAGGTGTGTATTTTGGGGCAAACGGTAGTTGATAATTTATTTGATCCGGGCGAAAATCCGATTGGAAAAACCATTCGTTTTACCAATATTCCCCTGCAAGTAATTGGTGTTTTGGAGAAAAAAGGAGAAAACACCTTCGGACAAGATCAAGACAACTTGATACTCGCACCGTTTTTTACCGTACAAAAACGTATTTTAGGTGTTACCTACATTCGCTCAATAGTGGCATCAGCTGTAAGCGAAGAACTTTCGCCCGAAGCTGTGGAGGAAACGCGCACGATTTTGCGCAGTTCTCAGAAATTGCGTGCCGGCGATGCCGATAATTTCCGCATATCATCGATGGAAGAACTGATAGAAACCACTGGTAATACAAGCGAAATGCTCACCATTCTGCTGGTTGTTATTGCCGGCATTTCGCTACTCATTGGCGGTATTGGCATTATGAATATTATGTACGTTTCGGTAAAAGAGCGCACACGCGAAATTGGTTTACGTATGGCGGTGGGCGGCAAAAGCAGCGATATTCTACTACAATTCCTCACTGAAGCCATTTTTATTAGTTTCAGTGGCGGTTTAATTGGCGTAATGTTGGGCTTGGCAAGCAGTTTTGCCGTTTCGCACTTTTTGCAGTGGCCCATTGTAATCACCCCTTATTCTATTGTAATTTCATTTGCAGTATGCGTATTCACGGGTATTTTCTTTGGTTGGTATCCGGCGCGTAAGGCTTCTAATTTAGACCCTATTGAGGCTTTGCGGTATGAGTAGTTTTATGAAATCGAAAAAATTCACTTCTTAGGATTTGCCAAACAAAAAAAATGACAATAATACACAAAAAAATAGCCGACCAACTCGGCATTGGCGAACGCCAAGTAGCACAAACAGCAAGTTTATTTTCCGAAGGAGCTACAATTCCCTTTGTGGCTCGCTATCGCAAAGAGCGCACCGGAAATTTAGACGAAGTACAATTACTCGAAATTCAGCAGAAATTAGAATATTTCGATACATTACAAAAACGCAAAACAACAATTCTTGCAAGCATTGCCGAACAGGAAAAATTGACACCCGAGTTGGAACGCAGCATTACCGAAACCTACGATGCCACTGCGCTCGAAGATTTGTATGCCCCCTACAAACCCAAACGAAAAACTCGTGCTACGCTTGCCCGAGAAAAAGGTTTGGAACCATTAGCTCTGTTTATTTACAGTCAAAAAAGCAGCAACATTCAACAAGAAATTGCAGCCACTGCACAGAAATTGAGTCTGCCTGCTGAAGAATGCTTGCAAGGAGCGCAAGATATTATTGCCGAATTGATTAGCGAACGTATTGATGTTAAAAATGCACTCCGCAAAGAGTTTGCACAAAACGCTCAGATTAGTACAAAAGTTATAAAAACAAAAAAAGATGAGGCTACGAACTACGAGCAGTATTTTGAATTTTCGGAACTTATTCGCAAATCGCCGTCACACCGCATTTTGGCAATGATGCGTGGACATAACGAAGGTTTGTTGCGTTTGTCTATTGCAATTGACGAAACTGTTGCGGTGAAAATTATTACTCGTTTAGTACTCAACAAGGGGAATAACAGGGGGGATTGCCCCCTTGTCAAAGCCATTGAAGATTCGTACAAACGCCTGCTGAGCGCACAATTAGAAACAGAATTTTACAACGAACTCAAACAGCGAGCCGATACCGAGGCAATCCGCGTGTTTGCCGACAATGTACGGCAGCTGTTGCTTTTGCCGCCACTCGGACAAAAACGAGTGTTAGCTCTCGACCCCGGATTTCGTACCGGTTGCAAAGTGGTGTGTTTGAGCGAACAAGGCGATTTACTGCACAATGAAACGATTTACCCGCACGAACCAAAAAATGATACAACAAAAGCTCGAGCACGAATTTTGCAGTTAGTGCAAATTTATAGTATTCAAGCAATTGCAATTGGCAACGGCACAGCAAGCAGAGAAACCGAACGCTTCATACAACATACCAAATTCTCAACCGATGTACAAGTGTTTGTGGTAAGCGAAGCTGGTGCATCGGTGTATTCGGCATCGAAAACGGCGCACGAAGAATTACCGCAATACGACGTAACAGTACGAGGAGCCGTATCGATTGGTCGTCGATTAATGGACCCGTTAGCTGAATTGGTAAAAATTGATCCGAAAGCTATTGGCGTGGGGCAGTATCAGCACGATGTAAACCAAACAGAACTGCAACAAAGCCTTGATTTTACGGTGCAAAGTTGCGTGAACACCGTAGGCGTTGAGCTGAATACGGCGAGCAAACATTTGCTTGCCTACGTTGCAGGCATTGGCAGTTCGTTAGCCGAAAATATTGTGAACTACCGCAAAGAACACGGTGCATTTGCCTCACGCAGCGATTTACTGAAAATTCCCAAATTGGGCAAAAAAACATTTGAACAGTGCGCCGGATTTTTGCGCATTCGAGCGGCAAAAAATCCTTTGGATAATTCTGCCATACACCCCGAACGCTACGATTTAGTGCAACGTATGGCTCATGATTTAGGCGTTACGGTTGCCGATTTGCTGAGCAATGCCGAACTGCGCAAATCTATACACATAGAAAAATACAAAGGCAACGAAGTCGGTGCAGAAACCCTGCACGACATTCTACAAGAATTGGAAAAACCCGGGCGCGACCCTCGTGCCGCATTGCAACAATTTTCATTTGATGCAAGTTTACAAAAACTTGAAGACGTACAAATAGGCGCAGTGTACCCTGGCATAGTGAACAATATTACCAACTTTGGCGCATTTGTAGACATTGGCATTAAACAAAGCGGTTTGGTGCATATTTCGCAAATTTGCAAGGAATTTATTACCAATCCGGCAGACGTGCTTTCGCTTAACCAACAGGTGCAGGTGAAAGTACTGGACGTGGATATGGAGAAAAAACGCTTGCAATTGAGTATGAAACTATAACGGTCTGAACTGTGATTTTAGAGTGATTTTTCTAATTTGTATGATTTTTCAATCACGGCATAAAAAATTATCCTAAAATCATAGCTTACAATAAAATAATTAATACATTTGTTCCTTATAAACCCACAAAAATATTTACCTATGATAATATATAGCGTAGTTATTACGTACATTATAAGACTTTTGGAAAAAGCATTTTAAGTTATCTTTCTACGAGAAAATTTGGCGATTTGAAACAAAGAAAGAATTTAGGTTAAAATGTTCATGCTGTTCGGCGTGGACTTTTGATTAATTCTGTTCTTTGTGGGTTACGCCAAATACCTCTCGTAGCGGGATACTGAAAAGTACCACGCTTTTTTTATGTGCGTATGCGAACAAAATTTGTTCT
>JAISIO010000118.1 GCA_031262005.1 Bacteroidales bacterium | reverse complement strand
GGCACAGAGGAACGATAGAGGAACCTTGCAGAGAGGAATTTACAGATGTAACAATATAACTAACTGAGAATAAGCGTAGAATAACAAATGTAACCATAACAACTTGGTTTCGTTAGCCGGGGGTTCGAATCCCCCCGCTTCCGCAATGGTAGAAAAAGCCTGCGGTTGCGGGCTTTTTGCGTATATGAGGGAAATGAGAAATATTGATTTTCAAACGAAAGTTTCAACAAAAAAAAAACGCTGCAATGCACAGCGGTTTTTTTGTTGAAAATTAAGAAAAATCTTAGTTGAGAGAATCTGAAAGAACTTTTCCTGCTTTGAATTTAGCAACCTTTTTAGCTGCAATTGTGATTTCTTTACCTGTTAGTGGGTTTCGTCCTGTGCGAGCTGCACGTGCTCCAATTGAGAAAGTTCCGAAACCAACTAATTGAATGCTTTGACCTGCTTGCAAGCCAGCACTAATTGCTTTAATTGTTGCGTTTAACGCTTTTTCTGAATCCGCTTTTGTTAATCCTGATTCTGCTGCAATAGCTCCTACTAGTTCTTGTTTGTTCATAATGATTATTGTTTTTTAAGTGATTAAATATTGATTAAATTATACATTTTCTATTTTTGTCCTTTATGCTTAAAATTGATTAAGAGCTACAAACGTATAATAAATATTTATATTATGCAAATAAAAAACACATTTTTTCTTGAAATTACGATTTTCTTTCAACTATTGTAACCCGTGTGTCTTGATTATTTGTTTCTATAGTCGGATCTATTTTTCGAGTACTGAAACGATTTTTTTTCGTCAACAATTTGAGAGTGTTCCAATATTAGGTCAAATATTTAGATGGATAAACTGTTTTAAAGAAAATTATTATATTTTTGTAAAACACTATTATAATAGTTGTTAAAGCTATGACAGATATAAATGCAGAGAAGAAAGAAATAAGCAAGATTTAGTTTTTGTATTATTTCCGAATTTACAAAAAGAACCAAGACTACAATAATGAAAAAATACTTTTGCCTTACATTACTAATAATAGTAATATGTTTCTCAAGCCAAGCCCAAGAACTTCGTTGTCGGGTAAATGTACAATTTACCGATATTCCTGATGTAAATAAAGATTTGTTTACTAATTTTAAGCAAACAGTGGAGCAATTTATGAATAATACCGTGTGGACAGATCAAACATTTACCGAGCAGGAAAAAATAGAAATGGTATTGAACATTAAAATTAACAAAATGAATTCCACTAATAATTTTAATGCCACATTTCAAGTGCAAGCAAGCCGTCCGGTGTTTGCATCGTCGTATACTACTACGGTGTTCAATTATGTTGATGCTCGTATGAATTTTGTGTTCGAGGAAAATCAAAGAATAGAGCCAACCGAAACATCGTTTTTGTCGAATTTATCATCGACGCTTTCGTTTTTTGCTTATATTGTTATTGGGCTTGATGCCGATACGTTTGCACAAAACGGTGGAACAGCGTATTTTCAAAAAGCACAAACGATAGTAAATACCACATCATCGTCGGGCGAAGCATCGTGGAGTTCAAAAGACAGCGAAGGAAAATATTGGTTGGTTGAAGATATGTTAAATTCGAGTTATAGTGGTTTTCGCCGTGCAATGTATACGTATCATCGTTTAGGGCTTGACGTGATGTCGGAAAAAGTTGATGAAGGACGTAAACAAATTATTAAAGCTTTGAGCGAATTAGAAACTGTGTATGCCATTCGCCCGAGTGCACTGTTGCTCACGGTGTTTTTTTATGCAAAAAAGGACGAAATAATACAAATATATTCTGAAGCTCCGCCCGAAGAAAAACAGCGAGTTTTGGCATTGACTAAAAAATTAAATCCGGCAAATGCTGCCGAGTATGATACTTCTTTGCAATAAACAGGAAATTTTTTCAGTACGTTTTTGTTCTCTCAAAAATGTGGCATAATAGTTGTATTTCTATTAGAAAAACAAATGTTACACTATTTAAAAGATACGAATAATGAAAAATTTAGTGGTTTTAGCAATGATGGTAATAGGGTTACAATCGTGCGTAGCGTATTATGAAGAACCTGATTATGGTTATGATGGTCGTAATGGTCGAGCATATTTTAAACTTAACTGGATGGAGCAAGAGCCTGTGTATGTAGATGCAGGTGGAGTAGTGCCAAATAATTTTTATTGGGATACGTTCTATCGCACATCGGAAGGAATATACACTGTGTATTATGAGAGCGAATATCAACGATATGGACGATGGTATATTCAATCCTACGAAGTTGTTGTAGAAGTATTTCAATATCGAGGAGAACAAGGTGGATATTATTATGACGGACGTGATGGTAAAGATGTGTATTTTGAACTGCAACTTTACCCTGATGGGTATTTTGATTACACTTATGCCGTGTTGCGTAGTGCCGAAAAACAAATACCTGATGAAAAAGGCAGAACATTTTTGGGTGTAAAGGAAGAAATAAAAGATGGTGTAAAAGTAGTGCTGAATTATTATGCTTATCCCGAACGTGAAAAAACAAAATAAGAAGCCGATATAATATTTTTAAAGGTCGATTCATGGTATTGTAATAGTTAGCTCAAACATAATGTGAAAGTAATGAAAATTTATCTCACTCGCCACGGGCAAACCGAATGGAATGTGCAACAACGTATGCAAGGTCAAAATAATTCGCCATTGACGGAATTAGGAGAGTGGCAAGCTACGCAATTAGGTAATTATTGGTATGATGTGCAATTTGATTGCATTTACAGCAGTTCAAGTCCACGAGCATTGCACACAGCAGAATTGGTGCGTGGCAAACGAAATATCCCTATAACTGCTTGCGATGATTTGCGAGAAATTAGTTTAGGCGAGTGGGAGGGAATGACCTTTGGAGAGGCGGAAAAACAGTATCCAGAACAATTTTATAATTTTTGGCATAAGCCTGAAATATATTTTCGTCAGAATAGTGAAAGTTTTGAAGAGTTGCGCCGAAGAACTTCGGGAGCGATTGAACGAATTGTTCAGCAACACTGCGAAGAAACAGTGTTAGTGGTAACTCACGGCATGGTTTTGAGAACGCTGTATACCTATTTTCAAAAGCAATCTATTAGCGAAATTGCCCATAGTCCGCATATACATTCTGCGTGCGTGTGTTTGGTGGAAAACAACGGCGACTTTTGGAATGTGTTGCGGTGGAATGAAGAAGTAAACTCGTAGACAAGAAAACCTTGATTACAAATTTCTTTTGAAGCTATATTTTGTCTGGTAGTTCTAAAATATGGTTTCGGCTCCGCTCAGCCACCGTAGTTGTGGGCGTTAAGTGAAGCCGAAACAACATTTTTAAAAGATTTCTTTACTGTTTAATAACCGTTATTGTTTCGATTTTTCCGGAGTCTTTTATAACCTTGAGCACATACATTCCCAGGCGTAAATGACTTGTTGAAACTTGGATATTCATAGAATTTCCGTGTTCGTGTTGCAGTTGTCCGTCAATGGAATATAATTGAATAGAAACGGGTTTACTTGCTTTGATATTTAATACATCTCGCACCGGATTCGGATATATTTGTACGTCCGTACCTGAATTACTTATCGCCGGATTGATGGAAGTAGGTATGTCTTTTACTTCATATTCTGCGGCAATGGTAAATCCAGTAATCGTATTGTCGGTTGCTTTTAAAGTCGGTTTACACAAAGTGGATAAATAGAATAAAGATATTCCGTTGCCCGATATTGTATATTCTGCCTCGAACGGATATTGATTGCCGTTTTGCGTGATGCTCCAATGTGCTTTAATGGTCAAATTTTCGATTACTTCTATTGAGGTAATAGAAGCATTGTCAATTGGTTTTGAAGGATCTAATTGGCAATCGAAAACCGGCGTTGCTGCAACTTGTTCAATTACAGTTTCAACAATAGGGATAAATGTATTTATCGGACGGGCATAAACGCATGAATGATCTTTATCGGTTGCGTTTTCATTATAATTGAGAGCTTTTTTGTCGGTACATCCATAGATTTGAACCGCTTCGTAAATACATATTCCATTATCGCCGATTGTAGCCACCGGATTATAATTTTTTGCAGCAATATCCGTACAACCGCTTATGTCGGCACTGATTGCGGGATAAAGACAACTATTGTTGTTGTGTGTTGCGTAAGGGTTATAAATCAAGGCATATACGTCCGTACAGCCGAATACAACTGAGTCTTTTACCTCGGTATAGGTACAAGAACCGTCATTTACGGTAGCAAAAGGGACATAATTATTTGCCGACTTATCGGTGCAACCCTTTATTTCTTGAACGTATTCGCAATATCCGTCATTTTTGTTTGCTGCCGGATTGTAATTAGAAGCCTTTGAATCGGTGCAACCCCATACAATGCTTGCATAAGTACAGGTGCCGTCGTTTACGTTTGCTGTTGCATCAAAATTTGTTGCAGTGGAATCCATACAGCCGGGAATAATCACCTGAAATTCACAACTTCCGTCGTCGATAGTAGCAAGAAGGGCATAATTAAGTGCATTCTTATCCGTACAACCAAATACAATCGTTGTATCGGCATATCTACACGTTCCATTGTAACGGTTTGCCGTAGCATCGTAATTCAACGCACTTGGGTCGGTGCAGCCGTAAATAAGATACTCGCAACTTCCATCGTTTTGAGTGGCAGTAGAATCGTAGTTCAACGCACTTTTGTCGGTACAACCGAGAATAACTTGTAGGTAGATGCAAGAATCGGGAAAATGCGTATTTGCTCGAGTATCAAAATTGAGCGCAGAGGTATCTCTACAACCGTAAATAGTGTAAGTGCAACTTCCGTCGTTTTTGGTAGCGGCAGGATTGTAATTCAATGCGGTAGAGTCAGTACAGCCGAGAATAGGATAGTTACAATTGTTGTCATCTTTGGTAGCGGCAGGATTGTAATTCAATGCGGTTGAGTCTGTACAGCCGAGAATAGGATAGTTACAACTGTTGTCATTTTTGGTAGCGGTAGCATCGTAATTCAATGCCGTTGAGTCAGTACAGCCGAGAATAGGATATTTACAACTTCCATCGTCTTTGGTAGCAGAAGCATCGTAGTTTAACGCACTTTGGTCTGTACAACCGAAAATTGGTTGTGGATAAAAACACGAATCGGCGAAATGCTTGGTTGCTAGCGGAGTATAAGTGGTAGCGGTGGTATCCATGCAACCGAGCACAGAATCTTGTGCGTACTCACACGAGCCATCATCAAAATTCGCCAATGGATTGAAATTCAATGAAGATGAATCCATACAGCCGGGAATAGAATCTTGTGCGTACTCGCAACTTCCGTCGTTTTGAGTTGCGGTAGCATCATAATTTAACGCACTTTGGTCGGTACAACCGAAAATTGGTTGTGGATAAACACATGAATCGGCGAAATGCTTGGTTGCTTGCGGATTATAATTGGTAGCGGTGGTGTCCATGCAGCCGTAAATAAGATACGAACAACTTCCGTCGTCTTTGACAGCGGTGGAATCATAATTCAATGCGCTTTTGTCGGTACAACCGATGTTTGGAAATTTACAACTGCCATCGTCGGTGTTTGCGGTAGCATCATAATTCAATGCGTTTTGGTCGGTACAACCGAGAACTGTATATTCACAACTTCCGTCGTTTTGAGTAGCAGTAGCATCGTAATTCAATGCCATAGGGTCGGTACAGCCGAAAATAAATTCCGGATAAACACATGAATCAGCAAAATGCTTGGTTGCTTGCGGATTATAATTGGTAGCGGTAACATCCATGCAGCCGTAAATAAGATACGAACAACTTCCGTCGTCTTTGACAGCGGTGGAATCATAATTCAATGCACTTCGGTCGGTGCACCCTTCATTTTGAGCCATTCCGTTTGTAAAAGAGAATAGCATAGCGATAATAAAAAAAGTAACTGTTTGTTTCATAGTTGTAATGTTTGTATGTGGTACTTCTAAAAATTTAATTTTTTACAAAATCCGAAGGCATTACAACCTTGCCGGAAATCGGTACAAAATAACTATTTATTTCTCAAAAAAACAATAGTTTTATGTGAAAAAAGATACTCTATATGATTGATATAGAGATAGGAGCGGTTGGAAATTTGTAATGACGATTATTTATAAAACCGCACCGTTTTTACAGCTTTATTCCCACTAACATCGGTAACTTCTAAGCGGAGGTCGTGCATTTTATTGGGTTCAAGCGTGGCGTATTTGAAATACAGATACACCGTTCTTGTTTTTGCATCATAGTTAAGCAAGGTCCATTGTTCGTCAATGTAGGCATTGTAACTGCCGATACCCGAAAAATCGTCGCTTATTCTAAAAGAAATTGATTGTGCTTGTTGCAAATTTGCTCCGGCTGCAAGATTGAGTGTAATCTTGGGGGCAATGGTATCAATTACAATTCCATACGTTCCGCCAAATTTTACCGATGCCGTTGCTACGCCGCTTGTATCTATTTTTGTGAAAACTGCAGCACCGCTTCGCTCAAATAATGCTTTGCTGCGTAAACTGTCGGGCAGATTGGTTTGCACTCGTATTTGTGCTGCTTTTTTGAAAATCGGCTGGTTGGTTTGTATATTGTACCGTTTTGAATAATAGCTGCGTTTGGTTGGTGTAATAACTTCTTTTGCCGAAAATGTAAAATCGGTAAAGAACGTTTTATTGTCTGCTGTAAACGAGAAATCGTTGAGCGAATAGGTAAATTCTTTTTTGCAATCAAACCATTCGCTCGTGTCGGTTAGTTTTGGGAGTTTTTGTAAAATGCTGTCTGTTAATGGCTTTTGCAAAAGAGTGAATTGCAGTGAAGCCGCATTGTTGTGAAAATCGGAAACTACAAATTCGCACTGTGCCGTATCAACCTGTGTAGCCTGATAAATGCCTGTGTTGTGCAATTTCGTGTAAATTTTTAAGTCGTTGTTTTTATCAACAAAGGCTTTTTCAAAATACCGTTTTGATTTTACTCGTTCTTCGTAATCTATCAACGAATTAATATCACTAGTGGTGGCAAACGAAATTTCGTCAATCACCCGTTCGTACAAAATTTGTTTGTTACACGAAAGTTTTACCCTATAAAAGCCATATACATTACCTTGTCCGGTCATCAAATCGTTTCCTTGAATGGAAAACCCTATATTGCCCCACACTTCAATAGGTTTTGCCAATACATAATTTCCGGCAGATCCTTTTGCAGAGGTGGCATAGAACTGCTTCCCGCGTTTTTGGGCAACAAAACTATTAGTATCCATAGCATACACGCCAATTGCAGAAATTCGCGGACGAGCTTTATCGCTTATGTTCGGATAAAATTGAATGGGATCAAGCGCATTTTCGCTTTCGGTATTGCGAATTTCAAAATGTAAATGGGGTCCGCCGGAACTACCCGAATTTCCTGAAAGAGCAATAATTTCGCCACGTGATACTGGCATTGCCAATGAATCAAATTCGGCATAATCAAAATTATTGCTTTGTAATTCATATTGTTTTGCTCGTACCACACTGTCTATCTTTGGTGAAAACGCCGAAAGATGTGCATACACACTGGTCAAACCATTGGGGTGGGTTACATAGAGGCACATTCCATAACCCGACGGGCGCACCGCCGCACGCGAAACATACCCGTCTTCAATTGCACGAATATTTTTGCCGATTACTTGTTGCGTTTTGAAATCAATGCCCGAATGAAAGTGATTGGGACGTAATTCGCCGAAATTGCCCGATAATGCCACAGGAATATCCACAGGCAATAGCACATTGTATGAAGCGGGAGTTTGCCCAAGCAGTACGTATGGCAGTAATAGAAATATAAATGAGAGTTGTTTTTTTTGCATAATAGTGAACAGATTATCATTAATCAATGAGAGTGTTAGTCGATTAGTTGAAAAAAACGTATTTTTGCCAAAATTATACAGGATTTTAGAAGAAAACGCATGAAAGTATCGGAAGATTTTAACGAATTACACACATTTCCTATTGTAGAAACATTTTACAGTCTGCAAGGCGAAGGATTTCATACCGGAAAGGCAGCGTATTTTATTCGTTTTGGCGGTTGCACGGTATGTTGCGGCTGGTGTGATGTTAAAGAATCGTGGAATCCGCACGTGCACCCACGTTTGACGAGTATGCAAATTGTAGAAGAAATTTTAAAACACCAAGCTCATGCCGTAGTAGTTACCGGTGGTGAGCCTTTAATGCACAATCTTGATGAATTGTGTGCGCTTTTGCATCAAAACAATATTCAAACATTTTTGGAAACAAGCGGTACATTCAAAATGACAGGCGAGTGGGATTGGGTGTGTCTTTCTCCTAAACAAAAACACAAACCGCTGGACGAAAATTTTGCAAAGGCAAATGAATTGAAAGTGATTATTGCAACTCCCGAAGATTTAGCGTGGGCAGAGGAATGTGCTGTAAAGGTGCAAAAAAAATGTATGCTTTATTTGCAACCGGAATATAGTGTGAGCCAGTATATTACGCCAATTATTGTAGCCTACTGCAAGCAAAATCCGCAATGGCGTATTTCATTGCAAACGCATAAATTCATTGATATTCCGTAGAAAAGAGGAAATACGGTTTCTTTATTCAAGCCACACCGTTGTTACTTCGCATTCTGCATTACTGTCTATAGTGATTTCACAAAATCCGAATCGCTTATCTATAGCAAATCGTTTCGCTGTTAGCGGAATTTGATATAATAACGATGGAACTACAATTTGCCGAATATTTTTATGTACGCTTTCGGTACTGCAATGATAGTGTCCCGAAATGATGGTAACGGGAGCTGAATGCGTTTCCAATAAAGCGCACACTTCATGTCGATTGCTGAGCGCATAGCGTTGTTCCATATACTGTGCCTGAGTGGAAATAATAGGGTGGTGGGCGCACAAGTATACTGCTTGGCTTTTGTGTTTTTTTAAGAATTTTTCAATGTGTTGTATCGACATTGTGCCCGAAGAAGAATCTACAAATAGGAAAGGAGTGGAGGCAAATGAATGTTCAAAACCACTTGTGGTATTTTGTATGCGAGTATGCATAGTTTTGTACAGTATATCCCACTCATCGTGATTGCCGGGAAGGCAATAAATGTTTTGCGAAATAGCATTCAATCCATTGAGAAACAGTTGATAACTGTATTCGTTAGCATTTTTGTAAGCCACATCGCCAAGTATTACAAGCGCATCGAATTGTTTGTTGCGAATAGTGGAAATTGCTTTCATAAAATTACCGTTCGCATCGAAATGTGCAATTGATTCATTACCGGAAGGCAAATGAGGGTCGGAAATTGCTATAAGTTTCAAGACTGTGATTTTTGAGATTGAAAAATGTATGATTTCAGAAACCGTAGATGAGCAATTGCTCTATCTCCAATTAAAAATATCGTCTTTATTAAGCGGGCGAACTGTGGAATGCCATTCAAATTTGTCGAGTTTTTGCTCTTCTTTGCTTACAGCATTGGGTGGGTCAATAAATCCGTCGGGTTTTTGCCGGAACGTAAAACTCGATAATTTACCATCAACCAAATACGCTGTAATATCGGCACACAGTAATTTATTTATACCTATTAAATCGCCTTTATCACGCATAAAATAAATAAACTCACTGTTTTTATGTATATCCACTTGATAGAGCTTATTATCTTTGATATACCCTTTGAGCGCAGTCCCTTTTATTTGGTTGAATTGCGTGGAATCTAAGTCTTGTTCTACCACAAATGCGTCGGCATCAACAAAAATTTCTTCTATTTGATCGTTTATCAGGCGTAATTGTATGCTTCGTCCGGTTAATTGATTAGCTCCATGCCAAATTATGGGTCGTGTATGAAGCCAAATAACCGAATCGAGAGAGTTATAGTGCAGTGAATCGCACACACCTTGTATGTCGCTTTTGAAAAAACGTACTCGATGATAGATTTTTATAACGCTATATTCTACCGAATCGGACAGAGGGGCAATGCTATCGGTTGCAACGAGAGGTTTCGCTACCGTGTCTGTTTGGTTTTGCGATTGCGTTACACTGTCGAGAACGGTTTGGGGGCGTCCAATAACAAAGCGTTGCACAAAAACACTGTCGGCATGTAAATACAAAGAATCTGTTTCAAAATCTTTTACCACAAGCAGTTTCCCTGTAGCAAAGGCAAGTTTTTGAATACCATCGAGAAATCCTTCACTGCCAAATAAACTGATTTTTTCAATAGTATCAAGTATGTGGACATTTTGATGTGCGGTTCCTATATCGGTATTGCGGTTGTAGTGGAGCGTATCGCCGTAAATGAAATGTGATTTCGAGTTTAAATACGAGTTTTTCACACCTTGGGCAATATTCGTTTGCGTATTGTACCAGCCATTTTCGGTATATAGTAAATTTTGTTCGCTTTCTACACGAGTTGGTCCGGTAAACGAAGCGATTTTTGTTACTGTGTGATAGGAAAGGTTGTTGGTACGTATCGTATAATCTTTGTTTTGCAACACCACGTTTTCAGTAAATTGAATACGATCGTCATTAACATAGAATGTTCCGACTTTGCTTGTGAGCACATTTTCTCTGTCGGTAATTTTTCCATTATCGAAGTAGTATCCCACATTTTCCTTCACATTGTAATCAAGTTTGTGCGTAGTGAGCGTCATGTCTTGGTTGGTCATAGTAATTGCGCCGCGCAACTGCGCCAAACTCGTTTGACTGCTGTAAAACAAAGTGTCGGCATGAATGGTTACGCCTTCGTTGTAAATGCGCACTTCACCGAATGCTTCAAAACGATTGTCGCTCACAAAGAAATGTGCGCTATCGCAATACATACGTGCATTTTGATGACTAAAACCAACATTCCCGAATAATTTTCGCACAGAGCGGTCGCCCGTCATTATGTCGCATTGGGTAATTTCTATTTTGCGTTTTTGCGCTGTTGCCGAAAAGACAAGCAGGCAGAATAATATAAAGCAGATGTATTTTGAACGCATTCCCCCCCCTTTGTTTACTCTTCAATCAGTCCATTAATAATAGCATCAATCGAAAGTCCTTCGGCATCAGCTTTGTAGTTCTTAACCAATCTATGCCGAAGAACAGGTAGGGCTACTGCTTTAACATCGTCAATATCGGGAGAAAATTTGCCATGTACGGCAGCGTGAGCTTTTGCGCCGATTATTAAATATTGTGAAGCTCGCGGACCAGCTCCCCACGAAAGGTATTTGTTTGCCGATTTGCTTGCGTGTTCCGAATTTTTTCGTGTTTTTGCTACAAGACGCACTGCATAATCAATCACACTATCGTTTACCGGAATTTTGCGCACCAAATTTTGAAAAAACAGAATTTCTTCTGCCGAAACTATTGTATTTAGGTGTACATTGGCATCAACGGTTGTGGCTTTTACAATTGCAATTTCTTCAGAAATACTCGGATAATCGAGCCAAACGTTGAACATAAAACGATCTAACTGAGCTTCCGGAAGAGGATAAGTGCCCTCTTGTTCAATAGGGTTTTGCGTGGCAAGTACAAAAAACGGTTCGTCAAGCTGATATGTGTTGCCGCTTGCCGTTACGGCGTGTTCTTGCATAGCTTCCAAAAGAGCAGCTTGCGTTTTTGGTGGCGTTCTATTTATTTCGTCTGCCAAAAGAAAATTCGTAAAAACGGGACCTTTAATAAAAGTAAATTCTCTGTTTTTATCCAAAATTTCTGTTCCCACAATATCGCTTGGCATAAGGTCGGGCGTGAATTGTATGCGATTGTTTTTCAAACCCAAAGCCTCGGCAATAGTAGTAACAAGCAACGTTTTTGCCAATCCTGGCACACCCACAAGCAAACAATGTCCACGACTGAAAATAGAAAGCAACACGGTATCAATAATTTGTTCTTGACCTATAATTTTTTTGTGGATTTCCTGTTTCAGCGCAGTGTATTTGCTGTGCAGACTTTCTACCGCTTCTATGTCGTTTGTATAGCTCATTATGAGGAATTTAATGATTTAAAAGGTTCAATTCTTGTTGTAATAAAACGATTAATTTAGAGAAGCAAAGGTAAACAATATTTTTGTTATTTTTACGAATAGAGAAAAAGCACGAGCAAAACACTCGTGCTTTTCATACAATTATCCAACAAATTCGGTCTAAAAAGTCTAAGCAATATTAGTGAAAACGTTTTGCACGTCGTCATCTTCCTCTATTTTGTCCAACAATTTTTCAATATCCACCAATTGTTCGTCGGTAAATTCTTGTGGGGTAGTGGGAATGCGTTGCAAATCGGCTTTGATAAGTTCTACATTGGTGTTTTCCAATGCTTTGCTCATATTGCCGAAATCCACAAAGTCGGCATAAATAAAAATACTTTCGTCTGTTACTTCAATGCTGTCAAGTCCGGCATCAATCAATTCAAATTCCAATTCTTCCACATTAATGGCATCGTTTTTTTTGATTTCAAACACGGCTTTACGGTTAAACATAAATTCCAGCGAGCCGGTAGGTACTAATTGCCCGCCGCTTTTGTTGAAGTACGATTTTACGTTTGCCACAGTGCGAGTAGAATTATCGGTAGCACATTCTACCACAATAAGCACACCGTGCGGACCTTTGCCTTCGTACAACACTTCGCTGTAATTGTCGGTATCTTTTCCCGATGCGCGTTTTATAGCAGCATCAATATTATCTTTCGGCATATTTTGCGCTTTAGCATTCAATATTGCTGTGCGCAATTTTGCGTTCATTTCGGGGTCGGCACCCCCTTCTTTTGCCGCCATTGTTATTGTTTTAGCCAAACGTGGAAAAATACGAGACATTTTGTCCCAGCGTTTTTCTTTGGCTGCTCTTCGGTATTCAAAAGCTCTTCCCATAGTTATTATTTAATATTGAATAACTGAATAATAGAATAATGATTTTTCTATCAGACAGTTACTCACGGTTATTATTCTTCGTCATCATCATCGTCGTCATCGAAATCTTCATCGGTATCATCATCGTCATCGTCGTCGAAGTCGGTGGTATCCGATTTTTTACTTTCGTCTTCTTCTTCCTCTTCTTCGTCGTCCACGCCCAATTCTTTTTTAATATCCAATGCAATGTCGCCGACAGACTCATCAAGATTTGAAAAATCGTCGGTCAGAAATTCCATATCATCATCACCGTCTGTGTATTTTTCTTGATACATTTCTTGAATATCATCTCTTAGAACACCATTGTCATCATAATCATCATCATCGCTGATAAGTTTTTTTGCTTCGGCTATCGACATTCGCACCAAGTAATATTTTTCTTCGGTTTCAAAAGGGAGAGCCCATTGTCCATTGCCATCACGGTCAGTGTAGGATACAAGATGTTCAAAAAATCCGGTCGGATATGAAAGTTTAATCTGTTCTTGAATTTCTGTGTCTAATTTTTCAAAGTCTTTAATAATGCGAGGTTTTGCCATACGAGTAGATTAATTTAAAATTGTTGCCAAATAAATAAAAAATTGTTGATACAATCAAATTTTACAAAAAAGTTTTTTTTATCTTTTTGAATACACTCACAATAGAATGTAAATATCTTACAATAAGCAAATTGCAATGCGATTAATGTGTATTGATTTACACTTTGTTGTTCAAAAATTCCTAATCTATATTTTTTCTGATTGCATCAATCACGTTTTGTGCCAATAAATGTGCTTGTTCTTCGCTTTTGTGTTCGGCATAAATACGAATAATAGGCTCAGTATTTGATTTGCGTAAATGCACCCATCCTTCAGAAAAATCTATTTTTACGCCGTCAACGGTGTTAATTTTTTCGTGAGAAAATTGGTGTGCAATTTTCTCTAAAAGAGCATCAACATTAATAGTGGGAGTGAGTTCAATTTTATTTTTTGAAACTACATAGTTGGGGTAGGTTTCACGTAATTCTTTGCAGGTTTTTCCACTTTTTGCCAAATGTGTCAAAAAAAGAGCAATTCCCACCAACGCATCACGTCCGTAGTGCAGTTCGGGATAAATTACACCGCCATTACCTTCACCACCAATCACGGCATTGGTTGCTTTCATTTTTTCAACTACATTCACTTCACCTACGGCTGCGGCGGTATACGTACCACCATACCATGCCGTAACATCTGCTAATGCTCGAGTGGACGATAAATTACTTACCGTGTTGCCTCCTTTGTGTTGCGATAAAATATAATCGGCAATTGCCACAAGCGTATATTCTTCGTTGAAAAGAGAACCGTCGTTACTAATAATTGCCAATCTATCAACATCGGGATCAACAACAAAACCAACATCGACTTTGTGTGTTTTTATGAGTTCCACAATATCGCCCACATGTTCGGGTAGAGGTTCGGGATTATGCGGAAATATACCGTTGGGTTCGCAATACAACGGAAGTATATGTGCAACACCTAACGCTTTAAGTAACTGTGGCAATACAATTCCTCCCACCGAATTAACACAGTCGATAGCTACGGTAAAATTTGCATGTTTAATTGCCTCGCAATCCACAAGCGGCAGTGCACACACAGCGTCAATGTGTTTTTGATTGTAAGTATTATTGTGTTCAATTGTTCCCAATGCATCAATTTCGGCAAATGAGAACGCTTGTTGCTCTGCTAATACCAACACTTCTTGTCCGGCTTGTGCATTCAAAAATTCACCTTTGCTATTCAAAAGTTTGAGAGCATTCCATTGCTTTGGGTTATGACTTGCCGTAACAATAATTCCGCCGTCGGCTTGCTCCCCCGGTACGGCAATTTCAACTGTAGGCGTTGTTGCCAAATCAATATCAATTACGGTAAAACCAAGTCCGACAAGCGTTTGAGAAATAAGAGAACTTACCATTGCTCCCGAAATACGGGCATCTCTACCTATTACAATACGTTTGTTACAATGTTTATTGTTTTGTAAAATCCACGTGCCGTAAGCCGCCGCAAAAGTTACAATATCAATAGGAGTAAGGTTGTTTGTTGGAGAGCCACCAATGGTACCTCGAATACCGGAAATGGATTTTATCAGTGTCATAATTTTTGTATTTGTTGGCAAAAATACGAAACAATTGCAAGCAGAGTGCGGAGATTAGCGATTTTTAGTAAACAAATTGTTAAACAAGTAAGCTCTTACATTACAATCTCTTTTTTTTGTTTCACGTAAAAATCCCACACAATACTTCTTTTATACATTTGTGGGTGTTGTATCGCTTTGTGCTGCTGTTGTAATGCCTTCCGTTTTTTCTTCAAATCGGAGAGAGAACTGTAAAAATCTCGATGTGCTTTGAATACCGATTTTGCATCGCCGAATTTTCCGGTACAAACAAATTGAATACAAGCTATGCCATCTAAACACATTCGTGCAAATAGTGTGCACAAAAAATTTCTGTCGGGTAAATTTTTGTAGAGCAAAAATAAATTGTTCCGAAAATTTAAGTACGTTTTAAATGGATTGGAATGCGGTAATGCACCACCACCAACGTGATAAACAGCCGATTGGGGAATATACATAATGCTGAATCCTGCATTTTTCATACGCCAACACAAATCAATTTCTTCCATGTGGGCAAAAAAATCGGCATCTAATCCGCCACACTGCCAATACACCGAGCTGCGCACAAACAAAGCCGCACCGCTTGCCCAAAAAATTTCTTTTAGTGTATCATATTGACCGCAATCTTTTTGCACTTGCGAGAATAACCGTCCGTTACAAAATGGAAATCCATAGCGGTCGATAAAACCACCGGCAGCTCCGGCATATTCAAAGTATTCGGGACGGGCGTAGGAGAGGAGTTTGGGCATTGCTGCTGCACAATTGGAGTGAGCATTCATATAGGTTATCACCGGTTCAATCCAATTGGGGGTAACCTGCACATCGGAATTGAGTAAAATAAAATATTCGGCAGAAATCTGCGCCAAGCCTTTATTATATCCTTCGGCAAAACCGTAATTTTTATCAAGTACTATGCGAGGAAGGTTTGGGTAATTTTCTTGTAGAAAAGCTACGCTATTGTCGGTCGAAGCATTGTCAATCACATATACGGCGGTAGTTTCGGAACACGAATATTCGATTACCGCCGGCAGAAATTTCTCTAAAAATTTTTGTCCGTTCCAGTTTAGTATAGCAATTGCAACGTTCATTACTTGTTGTTATTTTCGCCCTACATTATATTAACCTCTGTAACCTCGTAAACTTGTCTACTCGTCTACTTGTTTACTATTCATTATTGGCTGTATAATAGCAAGCAATTCTGCTTTTAAATTTCCATTACACGAAATCAGTTCGCCGCTAAAAACACAATCTGCATTACCTGAAAAATTCATCACCTCGCCGCCTGCGTTTTGCAAAATGATTGCACCAGCAGCAACGTCCCAAGGTTTTAAGGCGTATTCATAAAAGGCATCAGCACGTCCGCAGGCTACATACGACAAATCGGTGGCTGCCGAACCAAGACGGCGCAATCCGTGTGAGTGTTTCATAAAATAATTCATCGTTTTTTCAAATGCCTCCATTCGCGAATAGTCATTGTAGGGGAATCCTGTAATAATCAATGCTTTATCAACAGTTTGTACGTCGGAAACGTGGATTTCGTGATTGTTACAGTACGATTTTCCGCCTTTCCATGTGTAAAAACATTCATCGCGAGAGATTTCATATACAATTCCAATCACCAGCTCATTAGCTTGTTGCAGGGCAACGCTAATAGCGTGAGGCGGCAAGCCGTGAATAAAATTCGTTGTGCCGTCAATAGGGTCAATAATCCAATTAAATATGTCGCCCCGTTTGGTACTCGTTTGTTCTTCGGCTATAAAACCGGCTTCGGGTAGCAATTCCGATAAAGCGGTAACCAAACGTTTTTCGGCACCTTTGTCGATTTCGGTTACAAAATCGTTTGTTCCTTTTGTTTCTATTTGATTCCACGTTAGGTTTTTGCCGGCGGTGCGCACGTATGCGCCCACTTCTTTTATAATGTCGCAGGCTTGTAGGCAGAGAGTTTGGTAGTTCATATCGGTAAAAATTTTTGTAAAAATACACAAATTTGTCTTGACGTGTGATTTTTGGAAGATTTTTAATGATTAAGTAGAATGAAAGCAATAATACACTGATTTCTAAAAAAGTGTTGTTTTTTTGAGAAAAATAAACGTACTTTGGAAGGATTTTTTTACAGAGGTTTAAAGCATTTTGGCTTTTGTGGAAAATATAAAAGAAAAAAGAAATTTTTAGAGCATCCTCTTTGGTATTGCGTGTTAAAAGATAATTGTTATGGAGATAGTGTCGCACAAATATGAGCTTGATAGAGAAACACAAAACAAAGTGGGCTTTATGGCATTCATTATTACAAAATTTGCGCGCGCCTATAAAATGAATAGACAGCAAGCCTATTTGTATTTGAAACAATATGGCGGAATGGATTATTTGAACGATTGTTGGTGGGCATTACATATTGATAACCCTTATTGGGCTATCAGAGATATATATAAAGTTTGTGTAAGTAACGGAGGAATGCGATAATGAAAGTATACCACGGAAGCGATATGCCGATTGAGCACATAGACCTCAATAAATGTAAATTTGGGAAAGATTTCGGACGAGGTTTTTATGTAACAAAATTGCACGATCAAGCTATAACAATGGCAGAACGAGTTGCTCGATGGAACAAAACTATGCCTATTGTCAGCGAATTTGAATTTGACGAATTTGCTTTAATTGACGATGAATTAAAACGACTTCATTTTGACAATTATAACGAAGAATGGTTGGATTTTGTAGTGTTGAACAGAAAAAACAAATTGAAACAACAAGTACACGATTACGATATAGTGGAAGGTCCTGTGGCGAACGATAAAATTGCAACAGAAATAGATGATTATATTAATGGAATAATTTCAAAAGAACAATTTTTGAAAAATCTTGTATACAATCCATCGCATCAAATTTGCTTTTGCACCACACAATCTTTGCAAGTATTGGAACTTCACAAAGCGAAAATAGATAGCATTGTGTTTCATACCGACGATACTGTACTGCAAGCGTTAATGATAGATTACAATATGAATGAATTGGAAGCTGCCGACCGCTACTACACGTCGAATACCTACACCAAACTTGCCGACGAAACTACAAAATTGTACTCAAAAGATTGGACAGAAATATATGAATTATTACAACAAGAATTAAACCTCTAAAACCCTCAATTATAAGCAAAAAACAAGCGTACAAGTAATACGCACATTATAAGACATTTCGGAAAAAGCGTTATAGCTTACATCTTGTTGCTGAAAACTTCGCAAATTTTCAAAAAACTATCAAGAGTAAAGTTGATAACGCTCACGCTGTTTGGCGTGGGCTTTACTCATTTATTTGATAGTTTGGTAGCGAAGACCTCAGCAACAAATAATAAGTTACAGTCCTCGCCTTTTTTTATGTGCGTATATGAGCAGAAATATTCTGTTGAAGGACATTTTTTTGTTTACTTTTCTCCTTACGTTAGTGAGAATGGTAAAAAAACACCATGATTATAGTAATCTTAGACAACAAAAATCAACCATAATGTGAGTTTATTTGTCGATTATTGTATGAGTGGAAGCATTGCTCTCCGTATTCGTTATACAACAAAAACAATACGAGTTAAGGAGTGTTCTGTTTGTAAAAAATTATAAATGTTATTATTAAAAAAATTTAAAGTTATGAAAAAATTTATTATTTTATTGTCTCTTGTGCTAGGCATAGGAACAATGGTTGGTTATGGTCAGAATTCAGATCGGCTTATCATGAGTGCTATATCTTCTATAGACTTAGAAACAGAAGAAGGAGATATAGTATGGGAATTAAAAAACAATGTTTATAAAATCGATAGTCTTGTAGTTTTTATAAATAATTCTACTAATAAATTTAGTTTTGTAGTAGAATATAGAGATGAAAAGCATTTTATTAACACTGAAGCAGATATGCTTCAAACGGCAATGTCTATTTCTAATTTTGTTTATTTATATAATGGTATAGAATTTGAAAAATATAGCGATGTAAGAAGCGTGACATTTATTCCGTCAATTCGCGTAGCAAATTTTCTTGGTTGGAGTGAGCCATCAATTTCTGTTATGATGGACGAAGGTATGATTACTGACGGTATAATATTAAATCTAAAAGATTATGAGTTCGTTGTATTTAGTAATAATCCTGATCTTAAACCTGAAGATATTTTATCTAAAGATCCAACTGGAATAAGTGACGTAACCGCCACAACAGACCAAGTTTATTATGCTAACGGAGTTTTAAATATCGAAAGTGCTGAGACAATAGGTTTGGCCACCGTTTATAACTTAACCGGTAGTGTTGTAGGAAATTACACCAGTGAAACAAATACCCTTTCCGCAGATGCGGGTTTACAAAAAGGAGTCTACCTGGTAAAATATGGAACTAACTCTGCAAAGATTGTAGTTCAATAGTGCGTCTTACAAATATGGTTTCGGCTCTGCTCTATCACTAACCGTTCGGTCGTTGAGCGGATCCGAAACGATATTTTCTGAAGTTTTCTACTGTTGCATAATTACAATTATGACAGCACTAAAACACCAAGTATTCATTTTTTGTGTTATTGCTGTTCGGTACGCAATGCAATGTAGGGGCGGAATATGTTCCGCCTTGTTCATATTTTGGGCATTGCAGGGTCGAAAATATTCGCCCCCTACTTTCGGGCGAAGCAACGAAACATTCGGTATAGGTGCTTTCTTCGCGTTGCTTGAAACGGCTGGAGATGTAATGCATTACGTCTCTACAATTTTCGCACGCTTGCCTCACAAAAAAACCTGTTAGGTTTCAAAAACCTAACAGGTTAATCCTGCCAATCTATTAAATCTTGCTAAAATCGTGGTCTAAAGACTATTTAAACAGCGGATAATGCGCCATTAAATCATTCACTTTTTTGCGAGTTTTAGTTATTACCTCTTCGCTTTGAGGATTTGAAAGCACATTGTCAATAAATTCAACTATTTGTTTTATTTCAGGCTCTTTTATGCCACGAGTTGAAATAGCTGCTGTTCCCACACGGAAACCCGATGTAGTGAATGGAGTGCGGCTATCAAATGGCACCATGTTTTTATTGATAGTAATATCGGCTTGTACTAATGTGTTTTCAGCTTGTTTTCCGGTCATTTCAGGGAATTTGGTGCGCAAATCAATCAACATTGAGTGATTATCGGTTCCACCCGAAATAATTTTGTAGCCTTTGCTGATAAATGTGTCTGCCATAACAGCGGCATTTAACTGCACTTGTTTCATATATTGCGCATATTCTTCGGTAAGAGCTTCGCCGAATGCTACTGCTTTTGCTGCAATAACGTGTTCAAGCGGACCACCTTGTATTCCAGGGAATACCGCAAAATCGAGTAATTGTGTCATGGTTTTCAATTCTCCTTTTGGTGTGGTCAATCCCCATGGATTTTCAAAATCTTCTTGCATCAAAATTAAACCACCACGTGGACCTCGCAACGTTTTGTGAGTTGTGGTAGTTACAATATGGCAATGCGGAAACGGATTATTCAACAAACTGGTAGCAATTAAACCTGCGGGGTGGGCAATATCAGCCATAAGAATAGCACCTACGCTGTCGGCAATTCGGCGCATACGAGCATAATCCCAATCACGAGAATAGGCTGAAGCTCCGGCAATAATCAATTTGGGTTTTTCAGCTAAAGCCGTTTTTTCCATTTCATCATAATCCACACGTCCGGTTTCTTCGTTCACTTTATACGCTACAGGGCGATACAATAATCCCGATGAATTTACCGGAGAACCATGCGATAAGTGTCCGCCGTGCGAAAGGTCAAATCCCATAAACGTATCGCCAGGTTTGAGTACGGTCATAAGTACCGCCATATTTGCTTGTGCGCCCGAATGGGGTTGCACGTTAGCCCATGTTGCACCGAATAATTGTTTTGCGCGGTCTATTGCCAACTGCTCTATTTTATCCACCACTTCGCAACCGCCGTAATAGCGTTTACCGGGATAGCCTTCGGCATATTTGTTGGTAAGACATGAACCCATGGCTTCCATAACCTGTGTGCTTACGAAATTCTCCGATGCAATCAACTCAACGCCATGCAATTGACGTTGATGTTCTTTCTCTATTAATTCAAATATTTTAGTATCTTTATTCATTTTCTTTAGATTTTTAGATTTTTAGACACAAGACTAATAGACTTCTTCTAATCTATCGGTCTTGTGTCTAATTGTCTTGTGTCTAATTTATTTTTTTGCATTAGCAGCCTCTTGCATAGCACGAGCAGCCGAACGAGTAAGGTTCACAGAGCATACAACTGCTGATTGTGGGTCTAAAATAGTCAATCCGGCAAATGATAAGGTAGAAACTTTTACCGATTGTCCGATTGTTAATTTGGAAACTTCTACGTCTAAAGTTGCCGGCATATCTTTTAACAAACCGTTTACTTTAAGTTTACGCATTTTTTGTTGCAATTTACCACCGGCTTTTACACCTTCGGCAACACCAATAAGTTGTACCGGAAGTTTTACCGTAAACGCTTTATCTTCGGCAATTTCTAAAAAATCCACGTGAATAGGAGCGTCGGTTGTTGCATGAAATTGCATATCTTTTATGATAGCTTTGTGTTTTTTTCCTTCAATGTTCAATTCTACTACATATACATTTGGAGTGATATACACTTTTTCAAATGCAATTGCATTTATTGAAAAATGCACATTTTCTTCACCTCCGTACAATACACATGGTATGTTACCGTTTGCACGACTTTGTTTTGTTTCAGCGTTGCACGCTGTTGTTCGCTTTGTTCCTTGTAATTCAATACTAAGCATAATACTTTTTGTTTTGTGTGCTACTTACAACTGTCGTTGTCCATTACACGATTAATACTTTATTTTTTGAGTGCGCAAAGATAGCATTAATTAACAATTAACAATTAACAATTACCGATTATTTTTGATTAATTAACCATTAACCATTATTTTAGCGCATCAACGGAATAGATAAGTTTACCCACTCGAAGAATATGATTTTTTAAATCCTCGTTGGTCAAAGTTTCAAAGTTTACTATATCTACATTGTACAGTAATGAGCTGTCATCGAAATCGTTTTTAATGTTTCGTAATGTTTCGTCCCACACGGTATTGCCCATAATTGCCATATCTATATCGCTACCCGTATGATAGCTACCTTTAGCACGACTTCCGAAAATGAGCACTTGTTTTACTTCGTCGTAGTTACTCAGAATACTCACTATGGTGTGCATATCTCGCTGATTGAGACCATAATCTCAATTATTACAGGTTGGCTTCATTGCTCAAAAAGTTGTGTAATTTTTCTATTGCCGGAAAAATTTCAATTTTCCACTTTCAATTCTCCATTTTCCAACACCCATAAACTGCTATGCTCTTTGTGTGTCTCAAAAAAGGAGTGTAATAGTAGTTTGTTGGTATCGGTTATGAATATTTGCCCAAAATCGTCGCTGCCAATTAAATCAATAATTTTTTGCGTGCGTTCTTTGTCCAATTTATCGAACAAATCGTCTAACAGTAGGATAGGGAACATCTGCTTCTTTTCTTTTACGGCAAAATATTGGGCAAATTTCAGCGCAAGCAAAAACGTCTTTTTTTGCCCTTGTGAAGCATT
>JAISIO010000108.1 GCA_031262005.1 Bacteroidales bacterium | reverse complement strand
ACAAATAACAACACACACACAATGTAGATATTTTTCATAATAGTCAATTTTTTAAATTACACATTTTTTAGAAAAATGCTTTTGAAAGAAAACACTATTCCTAAGTTCAATCGTGCAATGTAAATATAATTATGATATAAATCACAATAAAAAGTAAAAAAATCAGCTTAGCAGTCGGAATTATATGCGAGAAATTATAAATTGTGTTTGTAAGTTTGTGTAAACACTTTATTTATAGGTGAATAACGTGTTTTTGGAGGTTTCGGTGGTAGCAACCTCCAATACCTATTCTATCGCCCCAAGGCAGCCAATGAAATTACATTGATACCATCAGGGCGGCGGTAACTCATTCCTGTTCCGGTAATTACGTTCAACGATTTGGGTAGATTCATTCTTGTTGTATCAATGTTTTGCTCGAATTTTTTGAGATTTTCAACAGCTTCGTCAATAAATCCTGTGCCAAGTTTTATTTCAAAAGCAGCATAATCACCGTTTCGTTTTTGTGCAATAGCGTCAATCTCTACATTGTATGAGTCGCGATAATGAAATAAAGTGGCATCGTTTGCATTGGCATAAATTTTCAGTTCGTGCGTTGCCATACTTTCAAATAAAAATCCGGTGTATTGCAGGTCGTTCAACAAAGTCACTTTGTTTAATCCCAAAGCTGCTATTGCCAGCGAGACGTCGCACAGATGTCGTTTGGGCGATTTGCGTAGCGATGCCGAAGAACGAATATGCGGATTGAAAGCCGGTTGTTCATAGAGTATCATCAGGCGCGCGAGAGCATCAAGATAATCTGTGATTGTATTACGCGAAACACCATCTTTTTCTGCCATTTTTATATCTTTTTCCAATGTAGAATTTTCGACCATTGTAGCAACATTTCGCGCAAGAGAACGCAATAATGCTCTTACTTTGAGCGGGTCTCGTTTTGTATTGGAAACACGGCTCATATCTACTTCGGCAAGCAAATCAATATAACCCTTGCTTATTCTTTGTGCATTTTCCACACTTTCGTTGAGCACCGTAGGGAAACCGCCAATAATCATTCGTTCAATAATAAAATCAAGAGACACCGCCTCGTGAAAAGCGTCAATTGTATTGCCTTGTAGCAAATCCGACATACTGAATTTTCCTGTTGAAAACCCCAATTCCTGCCACGACATTGTGTCCATTTGTACGGTGGTAAAACGACCAGCTCCGCTGTGCAAACGAACATCATCACTGGGATTTGCCGAACCGGTAAGAATAAATTGTCCTTTCTGTTGTCGATCGTCTACTTCGTGGCGCACATAATTCCATAATACGGGTTGTTCTTGCCATTCATCAATTAATCGTGGCGTATTGCCCTGCAACAACATTGCGGGGTTTATTGCCATTGCTATGGGTACCTGCGTATCTCTATCTACCTGTAAAATGCTCTTGGCAAACTGCCTTGCCATTTCGGTTTTTCCACACGATTTAGGTCCTTTTATAAGCACAGCCCCCGCAGCAGCAAGATTGCCCATAAATTCATCTTCTATAATTCGTTTAAGATAAGCCATTTCTTTCAATTAAAAACTGACTCAAAGATACGAAATATTTTTTATTGTGCAAATTTTAGGCTTTTTATTGCGCAAAGTTTAGACTTTTCGTTGTGCAAATTTTAGAATGTGTTTAATAGGCATTGAACATTTTCAAAAAAAGCGAGCAGTAAAACCGCTCGCTTTTTTTGCAATAATACAACTGTTAATTATTCATTATTCATTGTTCATTTACCGAATAAGCGTAACCGAACCGAATTTAGAATACCCGCCACTCGGTTTTTTCTGCCCTGGCCACGAAGTACCGTCGAGGAATTTAGCTTCGAGTTTCCAAATGTAGACATCACTTTGGAGGAGTTGCCCGTTGTAAGTACCATTCCATTCGCCGGCGAACATACCGTTTTCGACCTCTTCGGAGAAGAAGAGCAAGTTGCCCCACTTGTCGTAGATCCAGAATTTACCTGATTCCAGATTGAAAGCCACCGGTTTGAATACTCGCACCGAAGCCGCCGCATTTGTGGGGCTGAAGGCATTCGGCAGATATACACCCGCACGAATATCCACGAAAATTTCAGTAGAGTAGGAGTGTGCGCAGCCATATTCATTGGTAACAGTCAGCAGCGGATATTTGAACCCGTAGGTATAATTATCCACAGTAATCGGTTGGTTTCTGTTTTCGTAAGGCACCAACAAGTCGAAGTAGTTAGGGTCATTGTTCGGGATTTTGTCGAAATTCCACGCCATAGAATATTCCAGTTGTACTGGTTCGGCATTTTCGTCGTAACGGCTTCTGATAGGTGCTTGGAAGGAACTGTCGAGGAACTCGATAGTAGTACCGGCACCAGGTAAGCTCCATGTATAGTGTGCCACCGGATAGGGAGCGATGAACACCACCAACGTATCAAAACCTTCACAGCCCGCCCAAGTAGTTTCTTTTACGTAGACAGTATCAATACCGGCTTTGTGCCAGTCGATGTATCTGCTTGGCGAGAACGGATTGCCATCTTTCGAGTAGTTGTACACATCGCCCGAAGTGTTCCACACGTAAGAACTTGATTCGGTAGGCACCACTTCAATAGAATACGGTTCTTCGAGCGAAGTAGTAGCACAGAGTTTGGTTTCACCAATGATTTTGGTTTCGGCAGCAGGGGCAACCTCAAAACCGAGCGGCACAGTCAAGCTGACGCATTGTGTAAGCGCATCAATGTCAAAAAGTTCAAAGGCATATTTGCCAACTGCAATTTCTTTGAAATTAAAATCATTGAAGTCGTAGGTTTCACCCACTCCGTCGGGTAACGTCATAGGACCATCTTTAAAAATCCATTGAACAAGCGGCGAACCGAAGGCATGCAGCGGTTCGAGTTCCGTGCCTTGACAAATAATTTTAGAAGACACAATAGGAGGGTTCGGACGAGGGTTCATTCTCACAATAGTAACCTGCGGCGTGCTTGAACAAGTTCTGCTGTTCGGCGCAGGCGTAATCACGTGATAAATAGCCGTCAGTTTGTATTCACCCGACGTAGGGATAATAGCATTATCCAGAGTAACGAAATATTCCCCGTTAGCCGTTTCGGTAGCGAGCCCACGGTTGAA
>JAISIO010000106.1 GCA_031262005.1 Bacteroidales bacterium | reverse complement strand
GCTTGATAGTAGAGCGTATTGTTTTTGCTCACAAACGAACGAATGGTAATTGCCTGATTAAACGAGCCGTCGAATCCTATGAAACCAATGCAACCGCCGTAGGGTCCGCGGTCGTGCGGTTCGAGTGTGTCTATAATTTGCATCGCTTTAATTTTGGGCGCACCCGTGAGTGTGCCTGCCGGAAATGTGTCGGCAAAAATCTTAATTGCATTGCTATTCGGGCGCAAACGTCCGCTCACCGACGACACCAAGTGTATGACGTGCGAATAATACTGCACTTCTTTGTAGGTTTCCACTTGCACTTTGTCGGTGTTTCGGCTCAGGTCGTTGCGTGCCAAATCAACCAACATCACGTGTTCGGCATTTTCTTTGGGGTCTTTCAAGAGTTTTTCGGCAAGTTCGTAATCTTTTTCGTCGTCGCCCGTGCGGCGGAATGTGCCGGCAATAGGGTTGATGTACGCCTTTTTTTGTTTCGGATTGATAACCAAGTGAGCCTCGGGCGAAGAACCGAAAATACGAAAATCGGTGAAATCGAAATAATACAAATACGGCGAAGGATTGACACTGCGCAACGTGCGATACAGCGTAAAATCGTCGCCTTTGTATTGTTGGTAAAACCGCCGTGAAAGCACAATTTGAAACACGTTGCCTTTGTAGCAATGTTCCTTTCCGGCTCGCACCATATTCATAAAATCTTCATCGCTAATATCGCTTTTTTCTTCGCCAACGGCTTCAAAATCGTAGGTTGCCACGTTGTTGTTATTCAAAATATTTACAACTTCGTCAATGCCGCTTTCTTCGCCTTCGGGCAAATTTTCGGTGATAATCAATTCATTGCGAAAATGATTGATGGCAATCGTATATTTGAACAAAATATAATGTATGCCCGGCATATCGCCCGGAGGTGTGGCGGTGGCTGAAAATTTCACGTCTTCAAAATATTGCACGGCTTCGTAAGATGTGTAGCCGAACATTCCAGAAGCCCCGCTGCCGATTTTTTCTCCCTCTCTGGGTGAGTTAGAGGGGGCTACGGTTTTAATATACGCATCAAACTCATTGGGCAGCGTATTTTTGTCGGTAATAGCCACTTGTTTTTCCGTCCCGTCGGGAAATATTTCGGTAATCATAAATTTATTGACCGAAAAACTGCCTATCGGACAAAAACCGATATACGAAAAACTGTTGTCGCCGCCATGATAGTCGGAACTTTCGAGTAGTACGGAATGCGTTCCCAAATCTCTAATTTTTAGGTATATGCCAACGGGTGTTTGCAGATCGGCAAGCATTGTTTTTGATGTTGTTGTTATGTTCATTGTTTTATTTTATTAATTCTGTTTTTACTATTACGGTGTTAATGCACCTTTGTTGAATGTAATCTCTTGTTACTATAAATATTACGGCACTCTGTGTCTCGTTTTTGCTCGTAGGTGCGTTAGCACCGCAAATATTTGTAGCAATTCGTTGAATGTTTTTTTAGGTGCATAGCACCGTAATATTATAATTATTCATCAAAAAATTCAAACAAATAATGGTTGTCAAACGCAATATCATTTTTACGCAATATTTCTAAATATTCTTCTTTAAAAGCTCTCTTTTTATGATGTTCTTCTTGATTCATAATGTATTTTACCACATCATCAATTTGCGATCGTGAATGAGTAAATGCACCATAACCTCTTTGCCAATCAAACTTAAATGGCGAGAACTTTTTCTCTTTTATATATTGATTGGTCGATGTTTTTATTTCGCTTACCAAATCGGGAATTAATTCGCTCACATTGTAACCAATCAAAATATGAACGTGGTCTTTCATTGCAGAAATTGCCAACATTTTGTGTTTTCGCATTTGAACAATACCAGTGATATATTTTTCCAATTCGTCTTTCCATGTTTTACCAATTAAGGCATCGCGATTTTTTGGCGAAAAAACCAAGTGAAAATAACATTGTGTATATGTATTTGCCATAATTGTAATATTACGGTGCTATGCACCTTTGTTGAATACAATTTTTTGTACTACAAATATTACGGCACCCTGTGCCTTTATTTCTTATCTCTTAAAATACTTCAAATAAGTATCCATATCCTTATCGCCACGCCCCGAAACAGTGAGCACTACCACATCGCTTGTTTTAAATTTCATGTGCGGCAATGCACCCAGTGCATGGGCACTTTCCAATGCAGGGATAATTCCCTCCAATTGTGTTAATTCAAAAGCGGCACGAATAGCTTCGTCGTCGCTCACGGCAAGAATTTGTGCTCGTCCGCTTCGTGCCAAGTGCGCGTGCAGAGGACCAATTCCTGGATAATCTAAACCTGCCGAAATAGAGTAGGGCTCCACAATTTGCCCGTCGGGCGTTTGCATAAGCAGTGTGCGTGAACCGTGAATAATTCCTTCGGTTCCCAAATGAATGGTGGCAGCACTTTCGCCGCTATCTATGCCTTTACCGGCGGCTTCGGCGAGAGTTATTTTCACCCGTTCATCATCTAAATAATGATACACCGTGCCAGCAGCGTTGCTTCCGCCGCCTACGCACGCCATAAGGTGGTCGGGATAGGAGCGACCTTCTTTTTCCTGCAACTGTTCTTTAATTTCGGCACTGATAACCGATTGCAAGCGAGCAACCATATCGGGGTACGGGTGCGGACCCACTGTGGAGCCAATAATGTAAAATGTGTCGCTTGGGTGCGAACACCAATCGCGAATAGCTTCATTGGTGGCATCTTTGAGTGTCATATTGCCGCTGGTAACGGGCACAACGGTTGCTCCCAACATTTCCATTTTTTTTACGTTCGGTTGTTGGCGTTCCACATCTAATTTGCCCATATACACCACGCAGGGTAAATTCATAAGCGCACACACCGTAGCCGTAGCCACACCGTGCTGTCCTGCGCCTGTTTCGGCAATTATGCGGGTTTTACCCATTTTTTGTGCGAGCAAAATTTGTCCGATTGTATTATTAATTTTGTGTGCACCTGTATGGTTAAGGTCTTCACGTTTGAGGTAAATTTTTGCACCATAGCGTTCGCTCAATCGTTTGGCGTGGTAGAGCGGCGAAGGACGACCGACATAATCACGCAAAAGTTCGTGATATTCTGTTTGAAATTCTTTGCTTTCAATTATTTGTAAATAGGTTTGTTGCAATTCGTGCACACAGCCGTATAAAATTTCGGGAATATATGCTCCGCCGAATTCGCCGTAAAATCCTTGTTTGTTTGCTTGATAGTTCATTATTTTAGTGATTAGAGTTTAGAGTTTAGAGATTGGTGATTAGAGTTTAGTGAATAGTTGTGTTTGTTTACAAAAATTATTTGTTTCGTTTTTTTACATTAAAAAAGGTCTATCGTAAGACGATAGACCTTTGTTTTGGTATATATTACAAATAGGCAGCGTGCTTACGACTATGAGAGTTGCAAGTTGCGCCACCAATATTTGTTTGAAATTGTCATTTTTGTGTTTTATTTTTTGCAAATATAGAGTTATTTTTTATTGTACAAAATAAATCGAAAAAAATTTAATAGTTTTGCTCAAATAAATTTTTTGTATGACACAAACAAAACATAAATCGGGATTTGTAAATATTGTAGGCAATCCCAATGTTGGGAAATCAACGCTTATGAACGAATTGGTGGGCGAACGCTTGTCGATAGTTACTAATAAATCGCAAACCACACGGCACCGAATTGTGGGTATTCTCAATGCCGACGATTATCAAATTGTATTTTCCGATACTCCCGGTGTGCTCAAACCAGCGTATAAATTACAGGAAAGTATGTTGAAATTTTCGGAATCGGCACTTGTAGATGCTGACGTGATTGTGTATATAACCGATGTGTTGGAAACCGCCGATAAAAACGAGGAATTTTTAGCGAAAATCAAGAAAAAATACACTCCTATATTATTAATTTTAAACAAAATAGACCTTACAACACAAGAACAATTGGTAACACTTGTGGAACAATGGGAAGAGCGTTTGCCGCAGGCTGAAATTATTCCTTGTTCGGCTTTGAACACGTTTAATACGGAATATATTCTCAAACGTATTGTTGAACTTTTGCCTGAAGGCGAACCGTATTACGACAAAGATACATTAACAGACAAACCAACTCGTTTTTTTGTGTCGGAAATTATTCGTGAAAAAATTCTATTGTTGTATCAAAAGGAAATTCCGTACTCGGTAGAAGTGGTGGTAGATAGCTATGAAGAAGGCGAAACTCGTGATATAATTCGAGCGGTAATTTTAGTCGCTCGCGATTCGCAAAAGGGTATAATTATAGGTAGCAAAGGAGCCGGTATAAAAAAACTTGGCATAGAATCACGCAAAGATATTGAGGCATTTGTGCAAAAACCTGTGCATTTGGAACTCTTTGTGAAAGTAAGTAAAGACTGGCGCGATAATGAAAAATTGTTGAAGCAGTTTGGCTATAATAATTAGTGATTAATGATTAGTTTGAATGCGAGCTTTGCAACAAAATCAAAAAAGTTTTAAAACAATAAGCCTGCAAAATCAAGTGATTGTGCAGGCTTATTACTATACTCTATTTACTAATCTTTAACCATTAACCATTATTAACTAAACTCTACACTCTATTAACTAAACTCTAATCACTACTTTTCCTCGTTGTTCGTTTTTCGTCCGAAGATAGGGAATGAAACATATCGTTTCGGATTTTTTTGAACATCAATCAACAGTTTGTTTAATTGAGACGATGTGTTTTCTAAATTTTCGTACAAATTTTTGTCGTTCATGAGTGCGCCCAAAGTACCCTCGCCACTGTTAATTTTTTGTGTTATTTGTTGTAATTCGGCAGTTGTTGCTTCGGCATTATTTATGAGCGAATGTACGTTTGCTTGGCTGAGCGAATCGGCAAACACGTCTAAATTGTCAATAACACGGTTGATTTTTTCGCTTTTGTTATTCAGGGTTTGTGAAAGATTGCTCACATTGCTTAGTATGTTACTTAGGTTTTCGCTATTGTCCGAAAGTACGTTGTCGGCACTGTGAGCAGCGTGTTGCACGGCAGTAATGGCATCTTGCAAATTTGCCAAACTTTTGTGAATAGAGGCAGCAGTATTTTTATTCACAAGTAATTTCAACTGTTCAATAGTGGAAAGCGTTGATTGCATAATTTCATCAATTTGCGCTTTGTAGGGCGCAATTTCCATACGCACTTGGTCTATAATTCCGTCTTCCACTGAGGCTGTCAGTGTGTCGTTAGCTGACACATACTGCGATGTGCGTTCGTCGGGGAAAATCAAATCAATAGATTTTGTTCCCATAATATCGGAACTGAAAATGCAGGCAGTGGTATTTTGGGGTAGTAGCACATCGTCGGCAATGGCTAATTCTACAATAATGCGGTCGTAGGCTGACGATGTAAAACGAATGGAACGCACTTGTCCTACTTTGAAACCTCGTAGATAAACGCCGGTGTTGGTTTGTAAACCGCTAATTTCTTCATACACTGCGTAGTATGTTTTTTCTTTGGCAAACACATTTCTACCTTTCAAAAAATTTAATCCCCAGAAGAGAATCGCTAACACTATTACTACTAATAATCCTACAATTATTGCTTTGTCTTTTTTCATATTTTCACATTTGAGGGGCGAGGCATTCTATTGACATTGCCTTGTACCCTGTTTTTTTGATATTTAATTTGTAATTTTTCTTGCATCACCCAAAGGAATCCGAGTGTTGCCTTTGCGGGCTACAACAAACGAGTCGGGAAATTGCGTTTTCACTTGTTGCTGAATTTGTGTAATTTCGGCGTATGTTGCGGTTTTTCCCACATTGTATTTATACAAGCCATCTTCGGAAATTGCATATACATTGCGTATTCCTTTGAATCTGTTTGATGTTGGTGCAATTTCGGTTTTCGATGCTATAATTTGTATGCTGTAATATATGGAATTGTTTGATGCTGTGCGAGCAACGTTTGCTGGGGGTGTTTGCTTTTGCGGA
The DNA here is from genome assembly GCA_031262005.1 of Bacteroidales bacterium. GTDB lineage: Bacteria > Bacteroidota > Bacteroidia > Bacteroidales > UBA1715 > WQTX01. The sequence continues at coordinate 5,132 of JAISIO010000106.1, read as the reverse complement.
GCGGGCGTTGTTGGTTTTGCTTGTGGCGTTACTTCACGAGGTACAAATACCTCATTTGCTTGTGCTTGACCACCCGGTTGGCGTGTTGGCGTAGTAGGAGGTAGCATAACTTCCGGTTGTTCGGAAACCGTTACTTTTTGCGGCTCTTCTTTTTTCTCTTCCGGTTTTGGGGTTTCTCTCGGTCGCATGGTTGAAGTTGCCTGTTGTGCCACTTTCACGTTCGATTTGGTTTCAATGTTCGATTTGTAATTTGCAAAAGCACGGTAAATAGCCTCCGATAACGCTGTTTGCCCTTCGTTAGTCATCAAATAGGCTTCTTCTTCGGCATTACTTATAAAACCTGTTTCAATCAATACGCTTGGCATGGTAGTTTGCCACAATACTAAGAACGGTGCAGTGTGTACACCACGGTCTTTTCTTCCCACTTTGTCGCGAAATTCCGTTTGGCACAGAGCTGCTAAATTTCCGCTATGTTCCAGATTGGCACTTTGCATCATGGTGTAAATAATGATAGATTCCGTATCGTCTGCAGAGAACCCTTTATATTGATCAACATTATCTGCCTCTACGCCAATTACTTTATTTTCACGTTTGGCAACTTCTAAATTTGCATTTGATTTTGACAAACCCATTATCCACGAATCGGTGCCGCTGGCTACAATGTTGGTGCTAGCATTCACGTGAATAGAAATAAATAAATCGGCATTGGCTCGATTGGCAATTTCGGCACGGCGATAGAGTTCTACAAATTCATCGGTTTGGCGCGTGTAAATTACATTGACCGATGGAAAGTTGTCTTTAATAAGTTTTCCGGTTTTGAGAGCCATTGCAAGCGTTAAATCTTTCTCTTTTGCTTTTTTTCCAACAGCTCCGGGATCTTTTCCACCGTGTCCGGCATCAATTACTACGGTGCGCAATGTGTAGGCACTCTGTCCGAAAATTATAGTTGGGGCAATACAGAATAAAGCAGAGAAGATACACAGTAAAGCACGTTTTTTAGCCTTTTGTGCATTATTTCTTAATAATAGTGTAATTGTCATAGCTATTTTATGGTGTGTATTTAATTTTTCTCATTACTTTTGCCGAGGAAAAGAAAAAGCACAATTTGATTACAAAAGTAACATATAAACTTGTTAATCACTACAAATATTGTAAATATTTTTTTACGTTGTGTTTGTGGCTCTGTTTGCAACAGAGTGTTTTTGCTCAGAATGACACGTTGCCCACCGTTAGTACACCCGAAGCGGATACGATTGCTGCCACTACGTCGGACGCACCGCATTCCACATCGAAAGCAATTGATGCGCGAGTTGATTATACTGCCGCCGATTCTATAGTTTTTGAAGTAAATTCAAAGCAAGTAACCACATTTGGCGAGAGCAATATAAAGTATCAAGATATAGATTTGAGTGCTGAAGTGATTGAACTTGGGTTGAGTAACAATGTGTTGAGTGCGTTTGGAGTGTTCGATAGTCTTACTAATCAATACGAAGGATTACCCGTTTTTAAAGATGGAAGCGATGTGTTCGATTCCGATTCTATGCGTTACAATTTTCGTTCTAAACAAGGTTTGGCATTTGGCGTGGTTACTCAGCAAAATGAAGGCTTTTTGCATGGTGGACGTATAAAAATTCATGAGGATAGAGAAATACACATTCATAGAGGAAAATATACTACGTGTGATGAACGGTGTCCGCATTTTTATGTGGAAATTTCAAAAGGAAAGGTCATTCCGAATGATAAAATTTTGTTTGGTCCTGCATGGATAGTGATTGACGAAATAACCTTGCCGGTAGTGTTGCCTTTTGGTTATTTTCCTATTACTCAGGGTCGTACTAATGGTATTATAGTACCTTCGTTTGGCGACGATAGAGATAAAGGATTTTTCTTCCGTGAAGGAGGTTTTTATTTTGGTATTGGCGATTATTTTGATATTCGGCTTACGGGCGATTATTATACCTTGGGAAGTTGGCGCACCACTTTGCGCAGCAACTATGTTGTCCGTTATAAATTTACCGGTAGCTTAGAGTTTGAGTATGCAAGTTTGAAACTCGATGAAATTCGCCAATCGCCCACATTCAATATTCGTTGGAATCACCAGCAAGACCCGAAATCAATGAATCACGGAACTTTCAGTGCCAGCGTGAATTTTGGTGCGGCAGCCCATGCGCAGCAAAATTCGTATGAAACCTACGATATGTTGAATAGTAACATTACGTCGAGTGTGGCATATTCTAAGGAGTTTGTGGGAACACCCTTTCGCTTTAGTGCTACCATAGACCATTCGCAAAATAATTTGGATAGCACTATTTCGCTCACAATGCCTCGTTTGCGTTTTAGCATGGGAGCGCAGCAACCGTTTAAAGTGCGCAGCGGAAGCGGCAGAAAAGAGCGTTTTTACAATCGTATCAGTATTCAATATTCTGCCGATTTGCAGAATCGCTTGTTGAATGCTAAAATGGATTCTTCGTTTTTTAAACGTGATACGTGGAGAGATTTTCGTAATGGCATTCAACACCAAATTCCAATAAGTACTAACTTTCGCTTGTTTCGACACATAACGGTTACACCATCGGTCAATTATACCGAACGCTGGTATTTAAGTAAAGAAATACGGGAGTGGGACGCCAACAAACCGCTGACCGATACAACATTCGGTGGTGTTGTAACTCGTGATATTTCGGGATTTTCTCGAGTGTTTAATTATTCGGCGGGAGCTTCGGCTACTACAAAATTATATGGTATGTATCGTTTCAAAAATCAATATGTGCAGGCGGTGCGTCATGTAATTACGCCAACGCTTTCATATAGTTTTACTCCCGATTTTGGTGCCCAAAAATATGGCTATTTCGGTACATATCAGGCAAGTGCAAATGCCGATGATGTCCGTCAGTATTCATATTACGGCAACGAAGTGTTTGGCGCACCGAGTGTGGGACGACAAAATGCTGTGAGTTTCAGTATCAATAATAATGTAGAGGCAAAAGTGAAAAGCAAAGCCGACACTGTTACAGGGTATAAAAAAATAAAACTGATAGAGAGTTTAAGTATTAGCGGTTCCTACAATTTTGCTGCCGATTCGTTGAAAATGAGTGTCATTTCCATTTCGGGTTACACTACGCTTTTGCAGCGTATTTCTGTTCGTTATGCGGCTTCGTTTGATCCATATGCATTGGTGAAAAGCGGAATTACTAAAGACTTGCAACGAAGCAATACCTTTATGCTTGACAAATATGGAACGCTGTGGCGCAAAACCGATGATAATTGGAATTTCGGAGCATCGTATTCGTTCAATCCTATAAAAAACGATGAAGTGCCCAAACGTACTGGCGTGTACTCATATTTTGATATGCCTTGGAATGTGTCGCTGAGTTATAATTTGAGTATTCCGCGTAAATATTATTACAACGAATTTAATCAATTGGATTCTGTTAAAAATACTGTGGTGCAAACCTTGGGCGTGAGTGGAAATTTCAGCCTGAGCAAACAATGGAAAATTAATTTTTCAACCGGTTGGGACTTTCAACAGAAAGGAATTTCGTACACTACCGTTAATCTTAACAGAGATTTACATTGCTGGGAAATGCTTTTCACGTGGGTTCCTATGGGCGTGAACAAACGATGGGAGTTTACCTTGCGTGTAAAAGCCGATATGCTCAAAGATGTGAAACATACCATGAGAAGCGCAAATATGTATTTTTAGTGCGAATAGTTGTGATTTTACTTCGATTTTGAAAATTCGCAGGCGCAAAATTTTTGTCGATACAGTCCAAGTTTTTTACTCAGTTCAATGCTTCGTCGGTATCCGTTGTTTTGTTTGAAATCGAAAAACTCAAACCCTTGGTAACGACAACCTATTTCGTTGATTTTTACGGCATTTTTGTATGGGCTGATTGAGAGTGTAGTTGAAAAACTGTCGAAATCTAACTCCTGAGCTTTTTTGTGCGTAGCGTGCAAGACAAATTCGTAACACGAAAAACAGCGAGCGCCGCCTTCTTTTTCAGCCTCTAAACCACGTATGGCAGCAAGCCACTTGCTGTGTTCATATTCGCCTACATGTAATTGCAATTGAAAATAGCGAGCTAAAATTTCTAACGATTCAAGCCGTTTACAATATTCCTCGTAAGAGTAAATGCTTGGCATATAGTAAAATAACTCAACCTGTCGACCGACTGCAAGCAGTTGTTCAACCGATGCCGATGCGCAGGGAGCGCAGCAGGAGTGGAGTAGCAGTGGTTTTTGTTCGGAATGTGTATTGTGTGTGTGTATCATTTGAGTTATGTTAATCTGAGTTTGATTAGTATTGGATTGTTAAATGATTAATAGTAATTTATAAACATCTTTTTTATTTGGATTAAGTTCGTTGAGCTCCGCTTTGCTTCGGTTGCTTCACTATCGTTCGCAATGACGCTTTTTTGTGATAGTGAAGCAATCCAGAATAAGGGAAATTTTATAGTATTAACAATTAGCATATTAATAATTAAACTCGAGCTGTGTTAGTTGTTTTTCGTTAAAAAATAGTCGTACAAATCGTTTTGACTGCGAATTTTTTCCCTGCCTTTCCCTCGATAGTAGCTATTTTCTTTAGTATCGGTCAGCAGACGAGCTTTTACGTTGTCGTGCCATTGCAGGCGGAATATGTCGCACAGCGTTTGGTGTATGGCTTTGTCCAAAATAGGCACAGCCACTTCTACACGGCGGTCTAAATTGCGAGCCATAAGGTCGGCACTCAAAATATAGCTTTTTTCGTTGCCGCCATTGGCGTGAATTATCATGCGTGCGTGCTCCAAATAACTATCAACAATGCTGTGAATTTCAATATGTTCGCTCAGTCCTTCAATGTGCGGTTTCAGGCAGCAGGATCCACGAATAATCAAACGAATGGTTACGCCGGCTTGGCTTGCTTTGTACATTTGTTGTATTATTTCTTCATCGGTAAGCGAGTTGAATTTTCCGTAAAAATATGCTTGTTTTCCTTTCTGTGCCTGTTCAATTTCGGTATTCAGCATAGTGTTTATTGCGGAACGCATATCGTAGGGCGATACAAGCAGATGCTCGTAAGAATAGCGTTTGTGTGAATGTTTCAAACAATCGAATACTTTTTCGACATCGGCAATTATGTTCGGATTAGC
>JAISIO010000067.1 GCA_031262005.1 Bacteroidales bacterium | reverse complement strand
TGTTTTTTAGCTTCGGGACGCACATAAATAAACGGCAAGCCCATTTCTTCGGCAACCAGCATTCCTATAGCGATTGCACCTGTAGCTACACCGGCTATAATTTCAACAGTGGGATATAAGGAACGAATTTTTTCCACGAATGCCAAACACACTGTTCTGCGAATTGCCGGATAGGAAAGAATTTTGCGATTGTCGCAATAAATGGGCGATTTCCAACCGCTTGCCCATGTAAACGGATTTGTGGGTTCGAGTTTTATTGCTTTTATTTGCAATAAATTATCGGCAATTATTTGTTCAATTGATAACGACATAATGGAACGTAAAATTTATTATAATTCAAATTGTATTTATTTAAGCGATAGCAAAAATACATTTTTTTCGCATACAATATATGAATGTGAAAATAAAACCGATGTGCAAACGGTTTTGCAGAATCTGCAAACACGTCCGCAATTTAAAATAGTGCTATATAATCCCGATTTTAAAAAACTGTTTTCGTGGTTTGCGGCTGAGTTTGTGTATATAGAAGCTGCCGGCGGATTGGTAAAAAATCAATACGACGAATATTTGTTTATACATCGCAACGGTTATTTAGATTTGCCGAAAGGAAAATTTGAGAAAGATGAAACAGCCGATCAAACAGCTCTGCGCGAAGTACAAGAAGAAACCGGGTTACACACTCTATACATTGAAAAATTCCTTTGTTCCACTTGGCACACTTACCCGTATAAAGGAAACATGGCTCTCAAACAAACGTATTGGTATGCTATGAGTGCCCCCAAAGAACAACAATTAACACCGCAAACCGAAGAAGGAATTAGCGCAATAGAATGGCTTAGCAAGCATGAAATTACCACAACAACTCAGGCTATGTACGCAAGCGTAAAAGATGTGGTTTTGCATATATAACCCAACAAAGAATAGAAATTTTAGACCGTTTTTACTCATAATTCACAATTTGTAATGCGTAATTGTGTATTTTTGCGGTTCAAATAACATTAAAAAACATGGATTTTAAAATAGCAGACATTAGCCTTGCCGAATGGGGGCGCAAAGAACTTGACTTAGCAGAAATTGAAATGCCTGGATTAATGGCAATTCGCAAAGAATACAGTGGCAAAAAACCATTAGCCGGTGCCAAAATTATGGGTTCGCTACACATGACGGTGCAAACGGCTATTCTTATAGAAACACTTGTAGAACTTGGTGCCGACGTGCGCTGGGTTTCGTGTAATATATTTTCAACGCAAGACCACGCTGCTGCGGCTGTTGTTGTGGGTAAAAACGGAACTATTGACAATCCGCAAGGAACGCCCGTATTTGCATGGAAAGGCGAAACCTTAGAGGAATACTGGTGGTGCACTGAACAAGCTCTTACATGGGTAGACGGAACAGGTCCGAACCTGATACTCGACGATGGCGGCGATGCCACAATGCTTGTAGTAAAAGGTGCTGAATTTGAAGCTGCAGGTAGAGTACCCGATTTCAATCCTGCAACCGATAGCGAAGAATGGGGTGTATTTTTGGCTTTATGCCGCAAAGTAATGGCGCACGACCCGCAATGTTGGACAAAAAAACGTTCCGCAATCAACGGAGTTTCGGAAGAAACCACCACCGGCGTACACCGCTTGTACCAAATGGCTGAAAAAGGATTATTACCCTTCCCTGCTATTAACGTAAACGATTCGGTTACAAAATCAAAATTCGACAATTTATACGGCTGTCGCCACTCTTTAACCGACGGAATTATGCGCGCTTCAGACGTGATGCTTGCCGGCAAAGTAGCCGTAGTATGCGGCTACGGCGATGTGGGCAAAGGCTGCGCACAATCGCTCAAAGGACAAGGAGCACGGGTAATTATTACCGAAATCGACCCTATTTGTGCTCTGCAAGCTGCTATGGAAGGCTATCAGGTTTTGACAGTGGAAGACACGCTTGACTATGGCGATATTTACGTAACCACCACCGGCAATAAAGATATAATTACCGCCAATCACATGAGCCGTATGAAAAATATGGCAATTGTAGGCAACATTGGTCATTTCGACAACGAAATTCAAATGGCAGAATTAGCAAAAACGCCCGGAATTGTAAAAACAAACATCAAACCGCAATACGATAAATGGACATTTGCCGACGGACACAGCGTGCTGATTCTTGCCGAAGGCAGACTTTTGAATTTGGGCTGCGCCACCGGACACCCAAGTTTTGTAATGTCGGCATCGTTTAGCAATCAAGTGCTTGCACAAATTGAATTGCATCAAAATCATAGTAACTACAAAAGCAAAGTATATACGTTACCAAAAATTCTTGACGAAAAAGTTGCTCGCCTGCATTTGGAAAAACTCGGTGTGAAATTAACCGTACTTTCACAATCGCAAGCCGATTACTTGGGAGTGCCGGTAGAAGGACCTTACAAAGCAGAGCATTATAGATATTAATCAATAACCGAATAATACAATGACTGAATAACGGAACTTTAGCACTTCAATTATTCAGTTATTCAATTATTCAATTATTCAGTTATTCAGTGAAAACAGCATTAGTAGTAGGCGGAAGCAATGGTATTGGGGCAGCAATGGTAAAACAATTGCTTCAACAAAACTATACTACAATCTTCGTGCTCGACAAATCGGAACCTGATTTTGATTGTGAGAATAAAATTGTATTCATACAACACAATTTGCTGCAATTTGACATTTCTGTCTTACAACAATGTGCTGATATAAACACACTCATAATTACCGCAGGTTTCGGACGAGTTGCTCCATTTACCAGCATTATTGATGCTGAAATTACAAATAGTTTTACGGTAAATGCCGAGGCGATTTGCCGAATTATCAAATTCTTCTATGCAAAAATTCTATCAACAGATACTTTTTATTGCGCTGTAATGGGCAGCATTGCAGGAATGATTTCATCGCCCCTATTTGCACTCTATGGTGCAACCAAAGCCGCTATATGCAGCTTTATTGAAAGCATCAATATTGAATTAGAACGAAGCGGAACAAGTAACCGAATCTTAAATGTGTCTCCGGGCAGCATTTCAGGAACTCGGTTCAATGGTGGCGAAAATGATTTAGTGCAAATACAAAAATTGGCACAGGAAATCATTGAAAAGATGTTTCAAAAACAAACTTTGTTTATTCCTCAGTTCAACGAAATTTACGGTAGCGTTTTGAATAAATACAAAGAAAATCCTCACGAATTTGGATTACAAAGTTTTGATTATAAGAATAATTCCGATAGAAAAAACAGCAAACCTCAACTCAAAATAGGATATTTGAGCGGAACGTTTGATTTATTTCACATAGGGCATTTGAATTTGCTCAAACGAGCGAAAGAATACTGCGATTATTTGGTGGTGGGCGTGCATAAAGATGCCCTACACAAAGGGAAACACGTATTTATATCATTTGAAGAACGTTTTGAAATTGTGAAAAACATCAAATATGTAGACAAAGTAGTCCCATCACATAAAGAAGATATTGACACATACGCCGAGATTCCCTACGATTTTCTTTTTGTTGGCAGCGATTACCAAGGCAGTGAACGATTTAATCGCTACGAAGATTTTTTTAAAGGTAAAGATGTGAAAATTATTTATTTCCCTTATACGCAAACAACGAGTAGCACACAGTTGCGCAAAGTGATAGACGAGAAAATAAAATAGCACGGTATGCAGGAAAATTATCCCATAGATTTTGTAGTAACATGGCTTGACGGCAACGACCCTGCTTGGCAAGATGAATATAAAAAATATTACAAAGACGAAAAAGGCATAGATATGTCTATTGCCCGTACCCGAGATTGGGACAATTTGCACTACTGGTTTCGTTGCGTTGAAAAATTTGCGCCTTGGGTACGCAAAATTCATTTGGTTACGTGGGGACATATACCCAAATGGCTTAATATCAACGCTCCCAAACTGAATATTGTAAAACATTCTGATTTTATTCCTGCTGAATACTTACCCTCGTTCAGCACATTTCCCAACACACTAAATCTACATAGAATTAAAGACCTTGCCGAGCATTTTGTGTTGTTCGACGATGATATGTTTATAGGAAAACCTTGTAAACCGACACGATTTTTCAAACATGACAAACCTGTTGATTACGCACAATTTACCCCTATTAATCCGCAACTGCCTTTTGGTCATTATGTGCTTAATAGCATAGCCGTACTACACAAACGCTACAACTTTACAACTGCCGTGAAACAAAATTTCAGCAAATGGTTTACCTATAAATATGGATTTGCAACAAATTTTAAAAATTTATTCTTACTACCCTACATCAACAGTGTCGGACTGAGAAATCCTCATGTTTCTATGTCGTTTTTAAAATCGACATTCAACACACTATGGCGCGAAGAATTTGAAACGCTTGACAGCACATGCAAAAATCGCTTCCGCTCGTATAGTGATATTATGCAATGGGTGGTGCGTTATGAGCAAATTTTACAAGGAAATTTTGAACCTCACTCAATTTCCGACACCACGTCCGATTGGATTTCCGACAAAGATGCAAAAAAAATTGCTCATTATATTGAAAAACAAAAATACACTCTCTTTTGTATAAATGATAGCAACGATATTGTGAATTTTGAAAAAACAAAAGCCACTATCAATGCGGCTTTTGAGAAACTTGTTCCGGAAAAATCTTCGTTTGAAATGTAGCTTAAAAAAAGTTATTTTTGCTTACTCAAACAAACAAAAACAAAATAAAATTGTTGGATACAACCGACAATTGATAATTAAAAATATTGGTTGCAACCAATAAAATTGAGCACAATAGAATGTGATTAATCGGATTTTTGTATTAAACACAATTCCATACTACCCCAAAAACGCAGTCAAAGGACTACTTGCTTCGGCAGTATTGCGCTGCCCTGCCAATTGCGCCTCAAAAGCTATCCGTCCGGCTTTCACGGCAAAAGCGAATGCTTCTGCCATAGCAATAGGGTCTTTTACGATTGCAATTGCTGTATTTACAAGCACTGCATCAGCACCCATTTCCATGGCTTCGGCAGCGTGCGACGGTGCGCCAATTCCGGCATCCACCACCACAGGAATAGTGCTTTGTTCTATAATTATTTCCAACAAATCGCGTGTGCGTAACCCTTTGTTGCTACCAATAGGTGCACCCAAAGGCATAACAGTTGCCGCACCTGCCGATTCTAATAATTTGCACAACACCGGGTCAGCTTGAATATACGGCAACACTACAAAACCGAGTTTTGCTAATGCCTCTGTTGCCTTCAAAGTTTCCACAGGGTCAGGCAACAAATAGCGAGGATCGGGGTGAATTTCGAGTTTCAACCAATTGGTTTCAAAAGCATCGCGAGCTAATTGTGCTGCAAAAACAGCCTCTTTTGCCGTACGCACGCCCGAAGTATTGGGCAAAAGTTGAATATTCGGTTTGCGAATGTGCATCAGCATATCATCATCGGCATTGGTAGGGTCCAAGCGTTTCATAGCAGCCGTAACCATTTCTGTTTGCGATGCATCAATTGCTTTACTCATTATTTCGTGCGAACTGAATTTGCCTGTACCTAAGAATAATCTCGACGAAAATTCTTTACCTGCTATTGTTAGTTTTTTCATTGTCTGTCAAATTTATTTGTATTCCGATTTCCGGACTGTGTTTTATCATTATCGGGTCGAAAAATTCTCCCCTACATCGTTTGTATTATTTCTTGGGTCATGTCTATCGGATTTTCGGCTTGCAAAATCGTTGAGGATAATGCAATTCCAGCTATCCCTGTTTTCATTAATTCGGGAATATCATTTTTTGTAATTCCCCCAATGGCGAAAATAGGTAAAAGAATAGTATGTTCCTTACATTTCCGTAAAATTTCAGTATATCCGTCCAATCCTAAAATCGGACTAAGATTTTTCTTTGTTTCGGTAAATCGAAATGGTCCTAAGCCAATGTAATCAACGCCTGCTTTATGCAATGCTACAATATCGTCAAAGGTATTCGCCGTGCCGCCAATTATAAAATCATGACCTAAAATTGTTCGTGCCTCAGCAGGCTGCATATCTGTTTTTCCGAGATGTACGCCGGAAGCTCTCACTTTTTTACAAATTCCCACGTAGTCGTCGATATAAAAATATGCTCCATATCTATCGCATAGTTCCTTTACAATAGTTGCCATTTTTTCAACCTCCGGTAATAAGGCGTCTTTCATTCGCAATTGTATGTGTTTACACCCGCCTCTCAGTGCAAGTTCGGCAGATTCTAAGTAAGAATATAGTTCCGTTTGGTGTGTTATAAACAGTAATCCGTTCATCATCAATTGTTTTTTCTTTTGTGTGATTGTTTTTGTTATTCGATGGCGTGTGCAATTCTACCCTACTCATGTACAAATTTTTGAAATCGTTGCAACAATCTCTGCACATCTCCCGTTTTTTCAAAATCTCTCCATAAAGCACCTACAATTGCAATTCCGCCAAATCCGTACTCCGCAACTTGTTCTTTATTTTCAACCGTAATTCCGCCAAGTGCTATAACTTTTTCATTGATAATTCCTTCTTGTTGAGCCAACAACAATGCTTCGTGCGAAAAGGCTTTTGTGTAACCATGTTTTGAAATACTATCAAAAATAGGACTAAGAAACACATAATTACAATAGCATGAGGCATTTAACACCTCTGCCAACGAATGACAGGATTTACTAATATGCAGGGATTCTCTCCTTTGTGGAGATGAGTGAGGTGGAAATAAATTTCGCCTATTACAATGAACGCCCTTTAATCCGAACTCATTTACTAACAAAAAATGGTCGTGTAACACCATTCTGTCAAGAAATTTTGTTGGAATTTCTTGCAAAAAACTTCTCATTTCGTCAATTGTAGAATACGGTTTGCGCACATGAAACGTTTGCAATCCTGCATTGAAAAGCGCACAAAGAGCCTCAACTTCGTGAGGAAAAAATGTTTCGGTACTAACAACAATTAATTTCATTAGTCACTAAAAACTCAGCCTCCCGATACAGCGCGTATCAACATCAGTTCATTACCATCGGCAAGTAGTGTTGTTTCCCATTGTTCCTTTGGTATTACTTCATAATTAATTGCAAGAGCAATCCCTTTTGTAGGCAATTCAAGCGAAGTAATAAAATTGGCTACACTTATAGGTGTAGCCAATTCATACTTTGTTTCGTTCAACGTAATATGAATGGTATTCATCGTT
>JAISIO010000062.1 GCA_031262005.1 Bacteroidales bacterium | reverse complement strand
GTTGAAATATTTATTCTTTCAGCAACGCATTTTCCACCACTTCGGCAATGGTGTTCACATAGCGAAATTCCACTCCGTCGATATATTGTTTTTCAATTGCTTCCACATCTTTTCGATTGTGTTCGCAGAGTATAACGTGTTGAATACCTGCCCGTTTGGCAGCAATAATTTTTTCTTTTATTCCCCCCACCGGCAATACTTTACCTCGCAAGGTAATTTCGCCGGTCATAGCAAGGCGATTTTTTACTTTTCGTTTGGTAAACGCACTCACAATTGATGTTACCATAGTAATTCCTGCCGACGGTCCATCTTTTGGAATTGCACCTTCGGGCACGTGAATGTGCACATTGTGGGTATCAAACATTTCAGAGTCAATTGCAAATTCTTCGGCGTGTGCTTTTACAAATTCCAGCGCAAGCGTTGCTGATTCTTTCATTACATTTCCCAAATTACCGGTAAGTGTTAGCACGCCTTTGCCTTTGCTTAGGCTTGTTTCTATAAACAATATATCGCCCCCCACGGCAGTCCACGCCAAACCCGTTACAACTCCTGTTATATCATTGGTTTCGTACTCATCGACGGTAAATTTCGGCGGGCCTAAAATTGTGTGCACATCGTCAATACTTACTTGTGTATTGTACTGTTGGTTCATTGCTATTTTTTTAGCATAGAAACGCATTATGCGCGCAATTTTTTTGTCCAACCCTCGCACGCCTGCTTCTTTGGTGTAATGCACAATTATTTCCTGTATTGTTTCGGGACTCAATTGAACATCGGCAGTTGTAAAGCCGTGATTTTCTATTTGCTGAGGAATTAAATGTCGTTTGGCAATTTCAAGTTTTTCTTCAATAATATAGCTTGCCACGTTTATCATTTCCATTCTGTCGCGCAGTGCCGGACTAATAGTGGCAATATCGTTAGCCGTAGCAATAAACAACACTTTCGAGAGGTCGTAATCTAACTCCAAATAATTGTCGTAGAAGGTGTTGTTTTGCTCGGGGTCGAGCACTTCGAGCAGCGCAGCTTCGGGGTCGCCACGAAAATCTTTACCTACTTTATCAATTTCATCGAGTACAAACACCGGATTCGACGTTTGTACTTTCTTCAAATTTTGGATAATTCGTCCGGGCATTGCGCCAATATATGTTTTGCGATGTCCGCGAATTTCGGCTTCATCGTGCAACCCACCAAGCGAAATACGGCAATATTTACGATTCAATGCACGTGCAATTGATTTTCCCAACGAAGTTTTGCCTACTCCCGGAGGTCCGTACAAACAAATAATAGGAGATTTGAAATCACCTTTCAATTTCAGTACCGCCAAGTGTTCAATAATTCGCTCTTTTACTTCCTCCAAACCAAAATGGTCGGCATCTAAAATTTCACGTGCATGGTGCAAATCAAAATTGTCTTCACTATATTCGTCCCACGGCAGTTCCAACATGGTTTGCAAATAATTGAGCATTACCGTATATTCGGATTCGCGCGAATGCATACGGGCAAGTTTGTCCAGTTCTTTGTTGAAATGCGCCGCAACCGTTTCGCTCCATTTTTTCGACTGCGCTTTTTCACGCATTTCGTTAATTTCCTGTTCGTGCGATTTTTCGCCCAGCTCGTGTTGTATTTGCTTCATTTGCTGATGCAAAAAATAATCACGTTGCTGTTGGTCTAATTCTTTACGGGTTTTCGAGAGTATATTATTCTTAATTTCAAGCAATTGCACTTGTTCTGCCAAGTGTTTTACGAGCAATCGGGCACGTTCTTGCAAATTGTCGGTCGAAAGTAGTTCAATTTTATTTTCTACAGAAATATCGGAATTCGACGCAATAAAACTCACCAAAAACGCTGGTGAATTAATGTTTTTTATGGCAAACGATGCTTCTTTCGGCATATTCGACGAAAGTTGAATTATTTGCAATGCCATATCTTTTATGGAACTTAACAGCACCTCGTACTCTTCATTGATTTCGGGTTTTATATCTACTCGTTCCTCGACTTTGCATAGCAAAAATGGCTCGTTAGCCAATTGTTCCACCAAATTGACACGAGTAACACCTTGTAAAATTACGGTAAGACTACCATCGGGCATTTCTAAAATTCGAGCGATTTGCGCAACTGTTCCTATCTCGTATAAATCAGCCATTTGTGGATTTTCTTCGTTCGGATTTTTTTGCGTAGCGGTAGCAATCAATTTTGTGGTTTTATTAAACTCACGTACTAATTGCATAGATTTTTTGCGACCTACGGTAATTGGCATTACATTGCCGGGAAAGAGTATGGCATTTTTCAGTGGCAGTATTGGCAGTGTTTTTTGAATTTCAATTTCCGAAGGTTCGCCTTCTTCGTCGTTAGAAAATATTGGAACAATCTCAATATCAGAATCAAGAGAGTTCATAAGCATAGCTTCGGAAAGAAAGGGGAAATTTATATCAGCCATAATAAATCAGTCAATTTGTCAGTAAATAGTATTTTTTTTGTTGGGCAAGTATATGTGCAATTGTTGTGCCAAAGAAGCAATTCCTTTTTTGCAGAATTTTCAACTTTCAATTCAATGCAGTTCAACCCACTTCGGGGTTGAGGTGGGAGTTGACATTCTGTCCGTAAGCTGCGTTGCACTTGCATACGGTTATTCATATTCAGCCCTATTGGGCTATTCAATAACCATGAGAAAAAAAACTAAAACCGACGAAACTGCTGCGTTTCTTCAAAAATATGTGTAAAAATATCTCGTTCCGTTTCGTCAAATTCTTTGCCTCGGCGGGCAAACACACGAGCGGCAGTGTCGCAGGCTTGTTTTAACACATATTCCTGCATTCCTTCGGCGCCGCCACGTGAAAACGACGGAACAAAATTGCGTGGAAACCCTGCGCCATACACATTGCTGCTCACCCCCACCACTGTACCAGTGTTGAAGGCGGTATTGATTGCCGATTTTGAATGATCGCCCATAATGAGACCGCAAAATTGTAATCCGGTTTTCATAAATCGTTGCGTAGCATAGTTCCACACTTTTACTTCGGAATAATCGTTTTTTAGATTGGAATTGTTGGTATCAGCACCTAAATTGCACCATTCGCCAAGCACCGAATTGCCCAAATAGCCATCGTGTCCTTTGTTGGAATAGCCCGTAAGCACCGAATTTTGCAACTCTCCGCCTACTTTACAGTATGTACCAACGGTACAGTCTTCATATATTTTTGCCGCCATTTTCACAGTGGCGTGTTCGCACAAAGCAAAGGGTGCACGAATAACTGCCCCCTCCATAATGTGAGCATCTTTGCCAATGTACATTTTGCCATTTCGTGCGTTCAGCACAGCACATTCCACTTCGGCACCTTCTTCTACAAAAATATTTTCTACACCCAAAACGGTATTTGTATCGCTTAATGTTTGCGAAGTCCGTCCGGCGGTAAGCAACTCAAAATCAACATTTATTTGCTCACCATTATACATAAATATATGCCATGGGTGGAGAATTTGCTGCACATCGCCTTGAAATTCGGCAGTAGAAGTAAGCGTTTCGTAGTCTTTACCACGGGCGGCTATCACTTCGCCATTTTTCATAAGAGCGATTTCTTTCGGCAAGTTACGAATTGCTTCAACCAGTTCATCGGTGGGCAACACTGTGGCGTTGATAAAAATAGAATCATCAGCCGTTACAAGCGGAAATTTTTGTTGCAAATACTCCTGCGTTTTCCACGAACAGATAGTGTTCAAACGCAGATTCCATTTTTCGGAAATGCGCAGAATTCCGCAACGCAATTCAGCAATCGGGCGGGTAAAAGTCAGAGGTTTCAACTGTTTGCGGGCGGCGGTGTCGAAAAGAATGTAATTCATTTTTTTTAATGGTTAGTGGTTGGTGGTTAATGATTAGAGTGTAGTGATTAGAGTGTAGTGGTTAATGATTTTCTTGTTCATTGTTCATTATTCATTGTTCATTATTCATTGTTCATTGTTCATTATTCATTGTTCATTGTTCATTGTTCATTGTTCATTGTTCATTGTTCATTGTTCATTAAAAAAAAAGCCGCTCCATAGCGGAACAGCTTTTTACAGTATACATTTAAGAATGTTTTATTTTTTTTCCAAATGAGCTTTGTATTTGTTGCGGAATTTATCAACACGACCTGCAGTGTCCACAAATTTCATTTTACCTGTGTAGAATGGGTGAGAATAACTCGAAACCTCTAATTTTACTACCGGATACTCTACACCGTCAACTTCAATTGTTTCTTTTGCAGGAGCTGCCGAACGCGAAATAAACACTTGATCGTTTGACATATCTTTGAACGCTACTAAGCGATACGATTCTGGATGAATTCCTTTTTTCATTATATTACTTTTAAAAAATCCGTATTCTTTATTCTTTTGGGCTGCAAATATAGACGTTTATTTTTTACCTGCAAAACATTTTTTGCGTTTTTTTAACAAATTGAGTAGACTAACGGGCGGTGCTCAAAATTTTAAAGGAGTTAGAGGAGTTAAAGAAGTTAGAGAAGTTAGAGGAGCTATAGGAGCTATAGGAGCTATAGGAGCTATAGGAGCTATAGGAGTTAAATCTTTAGAAGTTCCCAATAAACACCAATTAGTCAGTTAGTCGATTAGCCGATTAATCGATTAATCGTTCATGCAACCTTTTCTCACTTTTTTCGTCATATTATGGTATGATGTAAATCATATTTATAGTATCTTTGTAATCTTCAAGAAAAAAATGAATAAAAACTAATAATAGTATAGTTATGAAAACAACAAAAAATTGTATCAAAATCCTATTAATAAGCATTGTGTGTGTTGTGGGTATCAACTCAGTGCAGGCGCAAACGTGTACCACAACAGTTGGTGGCTCCACGTTCGATGCTTCGCCAACGGCTGCCGATGACTATCGCGATATTAACAGCACACAGCAGCTTGGTCCTTCGGGGAATAAACTCAGTACACCAGTTGGTATGATAACAGAAACTACCAAAGTTGGTAGCGATCCTTTTTATGTAATGGTTGATAATCCTATTCTTGTTGATGAAGAAATTTTAGACATTGATGAATCAATGATGATAATTGGCGGTAGAGGAACAAATGCCGAATTATTTTCCTACGAAGTGAATGGATTGAAAGCAGGTAGTACAGTTACCGTTACTCTCGAAGGGTATTTATTAAACAGTACTGCATCAAATGCCTGCAAAGGAGTGAGCAATTCCACAAACGACCCCAAATTACAAATATTATTTGACCCTCAAACAAATAACGGAAATAGTGCCAATTGGGCAACAGGTTATACAAAAGACCAAAGCATAAAATCAGCATTAGGAAATGGGAAATTTACTATAACTGTGAGTGTAACATTACCTGCTACTCAAACAGGTTTTACATACGCTGTTAAATCAGGTTATAATTATGCTTCTTGTATGCTTATCGGTTTTTCCAATATAAAAGTTACCGGCTGCTTAAATCCTAAAATCATTTCCAGTCAAGGTGCGGAGGTGTGCGAAGGCGAACAAGTGCGGCTTGAATTAGACCGAGAATATTACGGTTCTACATACAAATGGGAGCGTTCGACCAACGGTACAAGCGGCTGGACTACGGAAGGTACAACTAAAAATATTCTATCCAAAGTTGACAAAACGTATTATTACCGCTGTACAGTAGATGGTGTAGTTTCCGAAATAATTAACGTAACAACTGTAAAATGTTGTGAATTAGCACCGGGCGTAAGTTCTTCGCGTAAAACTATTTTCCATGAAGATTTCGGAACATTTCTGAGTGCAACATCATACGAAGATAAAGACGGAAACCCTAAGGCGGCAACTGCTTATACCGTACCAGGACCTACAATTGCAGGTGGTAGTTTTGAAAACAATGAAATTCTTTGTGTACTGCACACAACCTCGGGACCTTGGAAAACCGGCGGTTTATCGGGCGATGCTTCGGGTAATGCGAATGGAGGTTTTTTGTTTCTAAATCCGAATTCGCCTTTTAAAGGTCCTATTTACGACCAAACTATTACAGGACTGTGCGATGACAAAAAACTGTTTATGGAGGTATCGATTGCCAACGCAAGTTATGTGAACAGCACAACACCACCACAAGTTGATTTGATTCTATATTCTGTTCCCGGAGGTGCTCAATTAGGTCGAGTATCGTCAAGTTTAACAGCAACAGACCAAGGGTGGAGAAAACTAAAAATAGACGATATTATTCTACCAGCAGGAAATACATCGGCTCGATTAGTTGTTGATAGTCGGGGAGAAAACTGGACTGCCGGTAACGACTTATTGGTTGACGATATTATATTCCGTATTTGTACACCTCCTACAGTAGATATTTACTCCAATTTATCAACATTAAATAGAGATACCACCATTTGCGACAAAAATTCGGTTACTCTTGCAGCTCCTCAAAATGATTTGTTAGATGCTTATTATGGTGGTAATGCCAATTTGCGCTATTTATATCAATACAGCTACGATGGAACAACGTGGCAAAATATTGGCGGAAGTGCTGCTTCGGCAATCAAAACAACATCTTCACTAACCGAAGCATTAACCTCTCACAAAGGGAATCAGGAAGTATATTTTAGAATAATAGTAGCTAATCAAACGTACTTAACGCCATTCCTCACCAACCCAAATCCTTCAAGTGCAGAAAAATGTAACGATGTTTCTATATCGCTTCCGTTGATTGTAACATTAGACTGTCCATGTCTTACACCACCTTCGGTAAAAATAGCGAACGACAAAGTGCCGGGAGCAAAAACCATAACATTGTGTATAGGCGAAACGGTAGAATTAAGCGCAACACCTGCGCCTTCGGCAGAATGCACAACGCAATGGTTTAACCAAATAGCACAACCATCAGCGGCAGCTACATCTACTATCAGCGGCACAACATATTCTGTTACCGCTACTGCTGCCGGAACGCAAACATACTGGGCAAAAGTGATTGAAACCGTAGACAATCGTACAGAATGTCAACGATTTGATAAAGTTACCGTGCAAGTAAATATAGCCCCTGCTGAAAATCTTGGTAATGAAGTATGTATTGCCGACCCAAAAACACCAACCGCAAGCGAAGAAATTTGTTTCGTTTTCGCATCGAACTATGCAAACGGAACGTACACAGGTTCGCCTGCCGATAGTGAGTTTGAAGTGTATCAACGAGAAACTGGAACAACCGCAGCAGGTGTAGGAACAGTTTCGATTGCTTCCAGCAACGGCAGTACTACCTACTGTGTACCCGGCGACCAAGTAGAAGTAATAGTAGGTACCGATACCACCTACAATATTTATTTGGAAGATAAAACGATAATGAAAGGAGCTTTGGGGGCAACACCAACAGCAACTGGGTCAACGTTCAACTTCAATAGTTATTATTATGGTATGACTTTAGAAGTTCTTGAAGGTGTGGCATTAGAATCTCTGGATATTGATTTCAAAAATAGAGATAGTAATAATCCAAGAAGTTTTTCTGTTACGCCATATATCTTTAACATACGAGAACAAGATGCAAATAATAGATTTGCAGACCCTATGTTATATGCAGCTTCTGCTACGAGTGTTTCTTTAGAAAAAGGCGAAACAAAATCGGCAACATTAGCATTAGATCCTAATTTCATAATTCCGGCAGGCACTTATATGGTTGTAATTACTGGTAATTTTGATAATATTGATGCCCTCATGCAAAACTATGGTAGTGAATTTGATAATGTTGGAGGTACTACTTTGCACCGGGTTGATTCTCGAAATATGGACAAAGCAACCAGTAACGTGCGAATACAAAACGGTACTCTAAGCGGCAGTGCTTTTTACAATCTTACATTCTCCAAATCGGTAGCAAACGAATGTAATCGCATAAAACTAACCACCACCTACAAATGCCCCCCCTGCGAACCTGCAACCTTAGACCTCAGTTCAGCAGCAGGCACAGCAACACAAGCAGTGTGCACAGGCACGGCTATTACCCCTA
>JAISIO010000052.1 GCA_031262005.1 Bacteroidales bacterium | reverse complement strand
ACCATCATGAACCCAGCACAATTTGACGACATTCGCCCATATAAGGACGAGGAAATATCGGCGGCTATGCAGCGAATTACCGATAGTGAGTTTTTCCCTACGTTGGCTACCTACGTGTATCCGAACAAAGATATTGCCGAAGTGCGCACTTTGATGAGGAGTTTGCGAACTATTTCGGAATTTCAGTTAGAGGTAATGCGATGCGTATCGGAGCAGATTATTGCCCGAAGCATCTCGGAGTTTTCGTATGCCGGATTGGAACATTTGGATACAACGAAAAACTATCTTTTTGTGTCGAACCATAGAGATATTATGCTCGATTCATGCCTTGTGATGTATGCCTTGACCCAAAAAGGATTCGACACGGCTGAAATCACCTTCGGCTCCAATCTTATGAGTGGGCAACTTATAATAGACATCGGCAAATCCAACAAAATGTTCAGAGTAGAGCGCGGAAAAAGTGTAAAAGAACTCTATATGATAAGCCAACATTTGTCGGAATATATACGCTATGTAATTACCGAAAAACGACAATCGGTGTGGATAGCGCAACGTAACGGACGCACCAAAGACGGCAACGATACCACCGATCAAGGCATTGTAAAAATGTTTTGTATGAGTATGCCTCATGATAAAATAAAAGCTTTGTCGCAATTGAACATGGTGCCTATAGCGGTGTCATATGAATGGGAACCGTGCGACATACTCAAAACATTGGAACTCTACGAATTTCGACACGAAAAATATATAAAGAAACCCGGAGAAGACCTCAATAGCATACTCACAGGCATAGTGCAGAATAAAGGCAAGATGCACATAGAATTCTGCAAGCCGATAACCGAAAATGATTTGCTCCGCTTTGCCGATAACACCAACAACGAATATCACAAAAATGTGGCTGCTCTCATAGACGAACGCATTCGTGCAGGGTATCGCCTTTCGGCAAACAACTACATAGCTCACGATATTCGCTATGGAGAACTGCGCTATGCTGCCCACTACACCGAAGAGCAAAAGCAAGAATTTATAGCACACTTGGACGAACTGAACTCATATTCCGAATGGGATTTAGACACGTTGTGCGACATATTTCTCGGCATTTACTCCAATCCTGTGAGGAATAAAGGAGAACTGTAGAGACTATTCGTTGTAATGTTTGCCTGCCCAATCGACAATCATTTTCCCTTGTTCAAGACTTCTTTGTACTATTTTATAGTCAAGATTCCCATCATAACCAAGGGTTTTGTGTAAACTGTCATACGCTGCCAAAAATGGAATATTCATTTTTCGGTCTTTTTTAGCAACGGCATTTTGATAATCCTTTATATCAAGCCGTTGCCCTTTTTTAAGATTTTTACGTACATCGGTAGCTGCATCTAATGCAACTAAAATACCACTCCAAGCCGTATTACCTGCCATTTTTACATATTTCGGGTCGGTGTAGTAATTACCTTCTTTTCCTGCTTTTTCCGAAAGTATCTGTTTGGCATTTGCCAAATATCGTTCGGCTTCTTTAATTGGGTGCTTTAATACTGCCATAACCGTATGTGTTAGTTGTTTGTGCAAATATACAAAACTATTTTTCTGCATATTCAAATCCGAATCAAGATTTTTGCACTGTTAGCAGACCGTACATTACGGTCAATTTAGAAAACACCGCCTAAAAGTTATAAAACGCAAGCGTATTATTTTGTAACTTTGCAGAAAGAAACATAATTATGCCTTACAAAAGTTTACAAGAATACATTTCGGCACTGCGCCAACAAGGCGAATTGATTGAAATT
The DNA here is from genome assembly GCA_031262005.1 of Bacteroidales bacterium. GTDB lineage: Bacteria > Bacteroidota > Bacteroidia > Bacteroidales > UBA1715 > WQTX01. Next base: position 6,369 of record JAISIO010000052.1, on the reverse strand, counting down.
CACGAAAAGGTGAATACCGCACTGGAAATTACCGAAATAGCCGATAGATTTTCAAAACAAGATGCTGCTCACAATAAAGCACTGCTATTTACCAATACGGGTACGCAATTTCCGGTGTTTATCAATGGTTTTGGCAGCGAACGCCGTATGGCAATGGCTTTGAGTGCTACCGATTTAGATGAACCTCGTCGTAGAATTGAAGCTCTTTTTTTGCAACTCACGTCACCCAAAGAATCACTGTGGGATAAACTCAAAATGCTGCCTTTGCTTACGGAACTCAACACATGGATGCCGAAAAAAATACGAAGCAAAGCAGCCTGTCAGCAGTGTGTGCAACATAATCCCGATTTAAGTGAATTGCCGATTTTAACCTGTTGGCAACACGATGGCGGAAAATTCATCACCTTGCCCATGGTTATAACGCAACATCCTACGCTCGGCACCCGCAATGTGGGCATGTACCGAATGCAGGTAATTGATGCAACTTCAACCGCTATGCACTGGCATACACATAAAACGGGTGCAAATCATTACGAAGCATATAAAGCTCTTGGTCGAAAAATGCCGATTGCAGTAGCTTTGGGTGGCGACCCTGCGCACACATTTTCGGCAACAGCTCCGTTGCCCGAAAATATTGACGAATATATGCTTTCGGGATTCCTGCGCCAACAGCACGTGGAACTTGTAAAATGTGTAACCAACGATTTGTATGTTCCGGCAGATGCCGATTTTATCATAGAAGGCTATGTTGACCCTGCTGAAGAAAAATTCTTGGAAGGTCCGTTTGGCGATCACACCGGATTTTATTCCTTGCCCGATTATTATCCTGTGTTTCACGTAACCTGCATTACGCACAAAAAAAATGCCGTGTATCCGGCAACAATCGTGGGCATTCCGCCCATGGAAGATGCGTGGATAGGCAAAGCAACCGAACGCATATTTTTAGCTCCAATCCGTCTGTTGATGGTTCCCGAAATGATTGATTACCGAATGCCGTTTGAAGGTGTGGCGCACAATTTGGTGATTGTAAAAATCCGAAAAACATTCGCAGGGCAGGCGTTTAAGGTAATGAATACCCTGTGGGGAGCAGGTCAAATGATGTTCAACAAATGCTTGATAGTGGTAGATGAACACTGTGATATTGAAAATCCGCAGGAAATTCTCCATGCGCTCATGCGCAATTGTAGCATTGCAACCGATATACTTATTACAAAAGGTCCTCTCGATGTGCTCGACCATGCCGCTCCGCAGGTGGGATTTGGCAGTAAAATAGGCTTTGATGCTACCGATAAAATGATTGAAAAACAAGAACCGCTGTCGCAAAATTACACGCTTGTAGCTCACGATATTACTACTTCAGTTACCGATATATGCCAACAGAAACCAATGGCGAATTTCACCCTAATTCACGACCGAGCAATTGAAAATACCGATTTTGCAACCATCGTGTGGCACGTGCTGAATAATATTGACCCGCAAAATGATTGTAGCATTATAGACAACTCTCACATACTCATTGACGGACGCACAAAAATACAAGGTATGGCTCCAAGAGACTGGCCTACGCCGGTGGTTTCTTCCCTGGAAACTATTCAGGCTGTTGATGAATTGTGGAACAAAGCCTTTTCAATACCCTGCTTAGCATCGCCATCGCGTAATTATCAAAAATTGGTATATTCTAATTCGGCGTGGTTTGTGAAACAGAGAGAATAGTGATTAGAGTTTAGAGTTTAGAAAATAACTACTAATCACTACACTCTAATCACTAACAAACATAGCGTAGTTATAAAATTTGCTTAAACTGTTCTATTCTAACAACCGAAACTTTCGGAAATGCAATGTCTTTCAATATGTTAAAATGTTGGTCGTTACTAACAATAAAATCTGCACCGCTATTGAGAGCGCAATCTACAAATTTATTATCATCGGGGTCGGCAGTAATTAATTGCCACTTATAATGGAGTGTTGTTCGTTTTGCGTGAGGTGCATTAACAATTGTATCAATCACATATTTTGCCAATGTGCTGGAATAATAATGTGATATAACTTCTATATATTCATTCAGTATTTCATCGGTATAACATAAAGCAATTTTTTTCTCACAAAATGCCCGCCATAACCAATGAAAATCGGAATATTCTTGGATAGAAACAAGTAGACAATTCGTATCTAAAACTATTTTCATTTGTACGGTGTTCTAATATGAGTATTCAACAAATCATACATAGTTTCGTTGCTCATATTTTTTTCTTTCCAAATTCGTTTTCCTTCTTCGTTTATTTTTTTGCAATAATAATTAAACAGTACGTCTTTTAATTCCGACAAACTTTCTTCATCTTTATTGTACGTAAACAGTTGTAACAAATGCAATTGTGTGGGATTAAATATTGTTGTTTCCATAATTCTTTTTGTTTGTATATTACAAAGGTAAACCATTTTTCGGGAAAACAGATAAATAGGGATTAGAGTTTAGAGAATAGAGTTTAGAGAATAATTCTAATAACTAATCACTACACTCTAATCACTAGTTACTAATGTAAGGTTGCCACCATTACAGCTTTTATTGAATGCAATCTATTCTCGGCTTCATCAAAAACTATTGACGCAGGGCTTTCAAACACTTCTTCGGTAATCTCCAATGCTTCAAGCCCAAATTCTTGAAATATTCTTTCGCCTTCGGTTGTTTCTCTATTGTGAAAAGCGGGCAAACAGTGCATTATTTTCACATTCGGATTTCCGGTTTTGGCAACTACATCGGCATTTATTTGATATGGACGCAAAAGTGCAATGCGTTGTGCCTCGACTTCTTTGGGTTCTCCCATGGAAACCCACACGTCGGTATAGAGAAAATCTGCACCTTTCACGGCTTCATCAACATTGTCGGTAATGGTAATTTTTGCGCTGGTTTCTTTTGCAATTTTCTGGCATTGAGCCACAAGTCCCTCTTCGGGTTGCACGGCTTTCGGAGCGCATAGTCGCACGTCCATTCCCATTTTTGCAGCACCCACCATAAGCGAATTACCCATATTATTGCGGGCATCGCCAAGGTAGCAAAACGAAATTGCATTGAGTGGTTTTGTACAATGTTCTTCCATTGTCATAAAATCGGCTAAAATCTGCGTTGGGTGAAATTCATCGGTTAGACCGTTCCACACAGGAACGCCTGAATATTGTGCCAAAGTTTCCACTAAATGTTGTCCGTAACCGCGGTATTCTATGGCGTCATACATTCTGCCAAGCACTCGCGCGGTGTCTTTCATGCTTTCTTTGTAGCCAATTTGCGAACCGGTTGGTCCCAAGTAAGTGGTGTGTGCGCCTTGATCGTAAGCTGCCACTTCAAAAGAACAACGAGTACGGGTTGAGGTTTTTTCAAAAATCAAAGCAATGTTTTTACCTTGTAACATTTGTTGTTCGCATCCTGCTTTTTTATCTTTTTTTAACTGATGTGCCAAATCTAATAAGTAGCGAATTTCGCTCGGAGAGAAATCCAATAATTTCAAAAAATGTCGTCCTGTAAGTTGCATAATACGTAGTTTTTAGTATGAAGCACAAAAGTATAAATTAATTGAAAATTGAAAATTGAAAATTGAAAATTTTTTGCGTTGAGATAGTGAGGAACAAATAAAAAATCCTGTTGCTCCAATGAACAACAGGATTTATATTAATCATAAAACCGATTAACCACTAAGCGTTATTAATATTTATCATTGAATACTAATCCAAGTTTAAATCGCATCATTTGGTTCCATACTTTTTGCTGTGGCAGAGGGTCGGCTGCCACATAGTGCATTTTTCCGGTAATATATTCCAAGCCAATCATAACAAATTCGTAGCGCACATTCAAACCGAAAGAAAAAGTTCCCAAGCTACCGCCGATACGTATTTCTTCAAATTTCTTTCTGTCGACTTTCGGAGAACCGTCTTCGTTTACAAAATGGCGGTAGTCAGGGTCGGAAGTATAAATTTTATTTCGTAAAGCATCGTCAAAATCTTTTTCGGGACCATCGAAAAATAATTGGCGATAGGCGTTAACACCCACAGTTGGACGCCATTTGGCATATAAATCTATGCAAAGACCTTGAAGTGGACTATAAGTAATCATAGGACCTACGTTCATAGAATAATTTGCGTATAAATCGTAACATTTAACCGTTTCAAATGTTGTAAGCCCCTGTGTATATGTATCGTCATCATAGCGGAATAAGTTCATGCCTATATCTAAGAAATCCCATGCGATTGCAAATTTTAAGCCATCGGTCGGTTCAAAATTGTGGAAATAAAATGTGGTTCCCGATTCGAGCGACATTCCCCACTCGCGCGCTTCGTAGGTGTCTTTGTAAAACCGTTTTAAATTGCTGCCGTGTGTGAGGTCTTCTATTTTTCCCCATTTCCCTACGGGATTTTGATACGAAAACGTTAAAAACGTGGCATTAAACACATCGCCCTGTGCAAAAAGCGAACTTCCTAATGCCGCTAAGAAAAGAGTAACAATACATTTTTTCATAATTAGATGATATTTTGATTTAAAGATTAAAGAAAACAAAAATACTGCTATTTTTGTATTAACAAAATTTTTTCAACACTTTTAAGAGTTCTCACACAATATGCTCAACTGGAACACGCTACTTTCGCATAAACGAATTGGATTTGAACACGAAGCTCAAACCACAAACGATGTAATACGCTCTGATTTTCAACGCGATTACGACCGTTTGATTTTTTCGTCGCCATTTCGCCGTTTGCAAAACAAAACACAGGTTTTTCCGCTGCCCGGCAGTATTTTTGTGCATAATCGTTTAACGCATAGCCTGGAAGTTGCATCGGTAGGGCGTTCGTTCGGCAATTTGCTTTCGGTGGGTTTGTGCGAACGACACCCCGAAATAGCTCGCGATACGCTTTTTAGCATAGGTTCAATTATTTCGGCGGCTTGTATTGCTCACGATTTGGGCAATCCGCCCTTTGGGCATTCGGGCGAACAAACTATTTCGCACTATTTCAGTCGTTACGATACTAATAATTTGCATAAGTGCATAACAAAAGAACAATTGACTGATTTTCAGAATTTTGAAGGAAACGCCAATGCCTTCCGTTTACTCACACACCAATTTACCGGCAGACGAAAAGGCGGTTTTGCCTTAACCTACGCCACGCTTGGTACTTTGCTCAAATATCCTTGTTCATCAACCGACCTTACAGAGGGGCGAAGCCCTTACGAAAAATATGGCGTGTTTCAGAGCGAATTGCCGGTGTTGGAACTGGTGGCACAGGAGTTAGGTTTGAAAAAATTACATTCACAGGGCAACGTATATGGCAGGCATCCTTTGGTGTATTTGATGGAAGCTGCCGATGATATTTGTTACCAAATTGTGGATTTGGAAGATGCACACCGATTGGGAATTTTAACTGCTGAACAAACAAAAAACTTGCTGTTAGCATTTTTCAGTAATGAAGAAAAACAACATATTTTGGCACAAATAAACGAGTTAAGCGATGAAAATGAGCAAATTGTGATTCTTCGTTCACGCACCATAAATAAACTTGTAGATGAGTGTATGGCGGTATTTTGGCACAATTACACAGCTATTATGAATTGTGAATTTCACTCGTCGCTTACAAAACACTTGACAGGTGTGGCAAAAGATGCACTTGCGCACGTTTCTACCGTTGCAAACAATACTATTTACAATTCGCGTGAAGTGATTGAAATTCAAATTGCCGGACATAGGATTCTCACCGAATTGCTCACCGAGTTTGTTGGTGCCATGGTTGCCAATAATTCTCTTTATACCAATCAATTACTGCAATTATTGCCAAGCCAGCTTTCGCTCACATCGGCGAATTTCTATGATAATTTGTTTTCCGTAGTTGATTTTATTTCGGGCATGACTGATGTGTATGCGCTCGAAATTTACCGAAAAATTAAAGGAATTTCATTTTCGGTGATTCGATAATACATCTGAGTTTGATTATTAATATGCTGATTTTTAATGCTATAAAAACTCGCCTTTCTGGATTGCTTCGTTCCTCGCAATGACGTACAAAAAAGCGTCATTGCGAGGAACGAAGCAATCCAAAATAAAAAGAGCTGAATAAAACACTATTAACCAGAAGTTTAAAAATACAAATAAATTTACTAATGATAGCAAAACACATAGGAACAGCACTTTTCGCTCAAAACGCAACAATTTCTACTGCCGAAAGCTGTACGGGCGGAGCTATTGCGCACAGCATTACAGCAATTGCCGGAAGCTCGGCATATTTTAAGGGCGCATTGGTGGCATATGCCAACGAAATAAAACAGGATATTTTAAACGTGCCGTCGCACATTATTGAAACACACGGAGCTGTGAGCAGGGAATGTGTAGAAAG
>JAISIO010000048.1 GCA_031262005.1 Bacteroidales bacterium | reverse complement strand
GCATACATTATTTTTTTGAAATCGGGAAGTTGCATATATTGGTTAAGTTTTTCTTTATCCACATAGCCGCGAATTACCGAACCGAGTCCTTCGGCAGCACAAGCTAAGTATACATTTTGTGCAATAAATCCGCAATTGACAGCAGCGGTAACATTTTTATCTTCTTCTTTACCTTTAATTTTGTTGTAATCGGCTACATATACCAAATTAACCGAAGCATTTTTTACAAAATCTTGAGGTCCGGTTAAAGCACGTTGGTCGCCATTGCGAAAAGCTTCCAGAACGTTGTTTACGTCGTCCCATACATACACGCCTTTTGAGGTAAATACATAAATGGTGTACTCTTGTGAATTTTGGCTTGAAGGAACGGTGCGTTTTCCTTCACGATTGAAGCCGTAGGCAGCCCACAAAATATTGCTTAATTGTTGTGGCGTAAGGTCTTTGTTTACAAAATCACGCGAGGTTATTCGTTTTTGCATAGTTTCATACACAGGTGTTCCGCCGCTTGTTTGCGGCGCAGGAAGTTGAATACTTTGTTGTGCACAGGCTGTTAAGCCCATCAATGCAAGGGCAATGCCGGCTATACCAGATTTAATTCCAAGTAGTTTTGTCATGATCTGAAATGTTGTTAGAGTTATTGTTATTATTTTTATTTTTTTCTCCGAAAAAGTAAATTACTGCTGTTATGATGCTAAAAAGCAACGCTAAAAGTGTCCATAAGAGTTTTTCTTCTTTTGATTTTTTGTCTTTTTCTGTTACCCACACTTGGTAAATTACCCAAGCGGCGCAGCAAATTGCAATAATAGGAAGTAATCGTGCCATTTTGTTTCATTATTATGGTTAATCCGTTTCACAAAAGTAATTTTTTTTCCATTTAAAGATACGTTTTTTATTAAAAAATAGATGTGTTTAGCAATTGTGGACATTCAAAAATAAGATTTCGTGTGATGAAACATCTGTAATAATCCACAATCAATCTTAACAATTTCGTAACACGATTGATGATAATTCGTAATTACAGTTTTAGATTTTTGCGGAAGTAAAACAAACAATAATTTAAAAAACTGTAAACATGAAAAGAACAACAGAACTACGAAAAACAGTTGCTGCTAAGTTACAACAGTGTGTGGTAATAGCAATAGTGCTCATAACATTGGGTGCTTGTGGCGAAAAATCTGAAAAGAGTACTATACGAATTAAAGGTTCGGATACCATGTTGCCGCTGTCGCAAAAAGCTGCCGAAAAATTTATGACTGTCGATTCGTCAATCACCATTACAGTAACCGGTGGTGGAAGTGGAGTAGGTATTGCGGCATTGTTGGAAGGTACTACCGATTTGGCACAATCATCGCGTAAAATAAAATTTGACGAGGAACAAAAATTGGAAGATGCGGGCAAACACGCAGTAGAAGCAATTGTGGCTTACGATGCTTTGGCTATTGTTACCCACCCTTCAAATATTGTCAATAGACTTACTCGTGAGCAATTGGAAGGAATTTTTACCGGCACAATTACCAATTGGAAGGAATTGGGCGGCGACGATTTGGTAATAGTTCCTTATGCGCGTGAAACATCGTCGGGAACATACGAATTTTTCAAAGAAAGCGTACTTGCCAATAAAAATTATGTAAATGGAATTATGAGTATGCCTGCTACCGGAGCTATTATTCAATCGGTTAGTCAAACAAAAGGGGCTATTGCATACGTTGGATTAGCATACGTAGCACCAAGTGTGCAAGCTGTAGAAGTATCGTATGACAGTGGCGCAACATTCGTAGCACCATCGGTAGAAAATGCTAAAAACCAAAGCTACCCCATAGTTCGCCCATTATTTTACTACTACGAACAAGGCGCAGCCGAAACCGTGAAACCATTTATTGATTATATGTTCTCTGAGGCAGGACAAAAATTAGTGGCTGAACTTGGATATATTACAGTAAAATAAGAAACAGGAGACAGGATGTACTAAATCCTAACTCCTAACTCCTAACTCCTAACTCATGTTTTCTAACCCCTAACTCCTAATTCAATGAAACGAATAGTAGAACGCATAATAGAAAGCCTATTTACGGTAAGTGGTGCAATTTCGAGTATTGTAATTGTGCTCATTATAGTGTTTCTTTTTAAGGAAGGTTTTGGTCTTTTTTCTTCGCCAACGGTTGAAAAAGGCTATTCGCTTTATATCAATTCCCGGAATCAGGTAAGCGAGCTGAATACTTTTGACATTACCCATATATTCGATGAAAAAATAACGAATTGGAGCGAATGTGGCGGTGCCGATATGCTAATTAAACCATTTCGTTTCGACGAAATTTTTGAACTTTTTCCCGAAGACGATTTGGAGCATAATCGGGAATTAATTCCTATACGATTGAGTGAAATAATTGCTGCTAACCCTAACATTATAGCATTTTTGCCACAGCGATTTGCTCCTCAAAATTCGGAAGAGGTCAAAGAATTGTCTATACGAAATATTTCTATATCCGATTTTTTTGGAGGCAAGGAGTGGATGCCCACATCGAAACCAACTCCTTTGTTTGGCGTATTGCCATTGATATTGGGAACGTTGCTCGTAAGCATTTTAGCCATACTCATAGCCTTGCCTTTGGGGCTTGGTGTGGCAATTTATCTTTCGGAATTAGCAAGCGAGCGTATGCGCAAATTCATGAAACCCACGATTGAACTGCTGGCAGGTATTCCTTCGGTGGTGTATGGTTTTTTCGGCTTAGTGATACTTGTTCCCATTGTGCAAAAAGGACTGAATTTATCGGTGGGCGAAACGGCATTTACCGGAAGTCTTATTCTTGCCATTATGGCATTGCCCACCATTATAACCGTAGCCGAAGATGCTATGCGCAACACGCCTCGCACAATGCGTGAAGCAAGTTTGGCACTGGGTGCTACCAATTGGCAAACAATTTATAGAGTAATAATTCCTTATTCCGCATCGGGAATATCGGCGGCGGCGGTGCTTGGAATAGGACGAGCAATTGGTGAAACTATGGCAGTGCTTATGGTTACAGGCAATGCAGCGGTAATGCCCACTTCGCTCTTTCAATCGGTGCGTACCATTCCTGCAACTATTGCTGCCGAATTGGGCGAAACTCCGGCAGGAAGTTCTCACTATCAAGCGTTGTTTTTGCTTGGCTGCATTCTGTTTATTATCACTATGATTATAAGTATAACGGCTGAGGTAATTTCTAAAAAACAGCATAATAAGGGATTGTAGATACAAGGCACGGAGAAAGTGTATAGTATCGAATCCATAAAAAAACAAAAAAAATGAATAAAAAACTAAGTCAAGATATAGCATTTGTAATCTTCCGCATTTTGGGGCTTGTAATAGTATGCCTTCTCTTTTGGATTTTGGGTTTCATTATATATAATGGTATAGAGGTTATCAGTTGGGAATTTTTAACTACCGCACCAACCGAAGGCATGACCGCAGGTGGTATTTTTCCAGCTATTGTGGGCACGCTTTGCCTGATTGCGGGCAGTATGATATTCGCATTTCCATTGGGCGTTATGTCGGCTATTTACACCAATGAATATGCGGGCAATGGCACAATTGTAAAATTCATGCGCGTGATGACTAATAATTTGAGTAGCATTCCGTCCATAGTGTTCGGACTGTTTGGAATGTCGCTTTTTGTCAATACACTTGGTTTTGGCGACAGTATTATTGCAGGTTCGCTCACCTTGGGTTTGTTAGTGCTACCGCTCGTAATTCGCACCACCGAAGAAGCCCTGAAAGCTGTTCCTTACGCATACCGAACAGGCAGTTTGGCACTTGGTGCTACCAAATTGCAAACCATTCGTAGAGTGGTGTTGCCTGCGGCATTGCCCAATATTACCACTGGACTAATATTATCAATTGGACGTGTTTCGGGAGAAACCGCACCAATTCTGTTCACCGTGGCAGCATATTTTTTGCCGAAGTTGCCGAGCAGTATTTTCGACCAAGTAATGGCTCTGCCGTACCATTTATATGTGGTAGCCACCAGCGGAACAAATCTTGAAGCATCGCGTCCCATAGCCTACGGCACGGCTTTGGTGTTGATTGCAATTGTGCTATTGATGAATTTATTGGCAAATGCGTTGCGAAAATATTTTGGGAAAAAGGTGAAGACGAGTTAGAGGAGTTAAAGGGAGTTAGAGGGAGTTAAAGGAGTTAAGGAGTTAGAGAAGTTAAGGATATAACTTATAAACTATAAAAAAATGATAGAAGCAAGAAATGTAAATTTTTATTACGGAGATTTTTACGCTCTGAAAAATATTTCTATGAAAATGGAGGCTAATTCGGTTACGGCATTCATAGGTCCTTCGGGTTGTGGAAAATCGACATTTTTACGGTTATTCAATCGTATGAACGACTTGATTGACAACACGCATTTGGAAGGTGAATGTCTTATTCAAGGACAAAATATTTATGCAAAATCGGTAAAAGTTGATGATTTGCGTAAAAATGTGGGAATGGTGTTCCAAAAACCTAATCCGTTTCCAAAGTCGATATTTGAAAATGTAGCCTACGGATTGCGTGTGAATGGAATTACCGATAGCAAATACATAGCGCAACGGGTAGAACAATCGCTTATTGATTCGGCTCTGTGGAACGAAGTAAAAGACAAACTGAAAAAATCGGCTTACGAACTTTCGGGGGGACAGCAACAACGACTGTGCATTGCGCGTGCATTGGCAATTTCGCCCACAATTCTGCTGATGGATGAACCGGCTTCGGCTCTCGACCCTATTTCTACATCGAAAATTGAAGAACTAATCCACACATTGAAAACAAATTACACCATTGTAATTGTAACGCACAATATGCAGCAGGCAGCTCGTGTGAGCGACAAAACAGGATTTTTTATGTTAGGCGAATTGGTAGAATTTAGCGATACGAAAAAAATGTTCCTTAATCCCGAAAAACAAGAAACTCAGAATTATATTACGGGAAGGTTTGGCTGATTGTTGTTGATTTGTTGATGCGCTTATTTGTTGATATGGAACAAATAACCAACTCAACAAATAACCAACTCAACAAATAAACCTAAAACTATGAAACACACAGAAATGGAGATGAAATTGCTCCGAGAAGAGATAAACCAAATGTGGAAATTGGTGATTTCGCAATTGGAAAAAGCAAAACAAGCGTTTTTGAACAACGATATTGATTTGGCTCGTGAAATTGTCAGTCGCGAAAAACGTGTTAATGCGTTTGAACTGAAAATTGAAAGCGATTGCGAGAATTATATTGCATTGTACAGCCCGGTAGCAGTGGATTTGCGTTTGATGCTTTCTATTATGAAAATTGGCGGAACGCTCGAACGAATTGCCGATTTTGCGGAAGGTGTGGCACGCCACGTTATAGAAAGTGATTGTAAAAAACTCGACCCGCACGTGATTGAAGAATTGCAAATAGAAGAATTGTTCGATATGCTTATCAGTATGCTCACCGACGGATTTGTAGCTTTTGAAAGCGAAAACACAAAAATCTCAGGAAAAATATTGGCAAAAGACGAGCAGGTGGACGAAATTTATCACAATGCACTCCGAATATTGACTGACTATTTGCAAAAAAATCCAGAACATATTTTCTGCGGTTTAAAAGTAATGGTACTCATTCGCAAACTCGAACGCATAGGCGATCACTGCAATAATATTGTAGAAGAAATTGTTTTTTATGTCGATGCAAAAATTCTGAAACATGGAGGAACTAAAGGAATGTAAATTTTTGAACGCATTACATTCGTGAAAAATTAAATAGAAAATGTACTTTTGTAAAAGGAGTTAGAGAAGTTAAGAAGTTAGAGGAGTTAAGAAGTTAGAGGAGTTAAAGAAGTTATCATATAAACTTACAAACTTAAAAAACTATGAGCCACAGAATTTTAATAGTTGATGACGATAAAGATATTTGCGAAATTCTCGAAATAAATTTTGCAAACGAAGGTTTTGATGTTACCTGTGCTTATTCGGCAGAGGAAGCATTGAAAAAAATCACTGCCGACACGTCGCTTATTTTACTCGATGTAATGATGGGCGGTATGAGCGGCTATAAAATGGCGGAAACATTGCGCAAAGCCGATAATCATACGCCGATTATTTTTATCACGGCAAAAGATACCGAAAATGATATGTTAACGGGATTTTCAGTGGGTGGCGATGATTATATTTCAAAACCATTTTCAATAAAAGAAGTAATTGCCCGCGTTAAAGCAGTGCTGAAACGAGGAATGCCGCCTACAGAAAAAGTATCGAGCAACCAACTTACATTCGATAACTTTTGTATCAATCTCGACACTAAGGAATTGCGCATTGATGACGAAAAAATTGCCCTAACCAAAACAGAATTTGAACTCCTTGTGCTGCTTGCTAAAAAGCCCGATAGAGTGTTTTCGAGAGAGGATATAATTAATAAACTTTGGAGAGAAACACCTTATATTACTGAGCGCACCATTGATGTGCACATCGCTCGCTTGCGCAAAAAACTTGGTAATTATTCCGAGATGATTTCCAACCGTTCCGGATTCGGATACCGATTCTTGGTGGAATAATACTCCTAAATCTTTATCAAGAGAGAAAAAATAAGATTATGAATAAAAAAACTGAGAATTACACTTTTCCTACTCCGCCTCAGAGAGGAAAAGCAGGAAAGAGACTTTCTTACAAGCAACGCCTTTTTCTCTACATTTTTGGTATTTTTACCATATTTACCATTGGAGTAGTGGTGCTGGAGCAAACGCGAGAACGAACCTATAAAACCGAAATGTTGGTGGAACGTCTCGATGCCTACGTTTCGATGATTGATGCAGCTTTACAGCACAATAAAGCTCCGGAATTGATACAAACTCTTTTGCCAGAACACGTGCGTTTAACTTTGATTGACTACAAAGGCAAAGTGCTTTACGACAATGTGATAGATGATGTTAGTCAATTAGATCAACATTTGGAACGTAGCGAAATTCAGGCGGCAAAATATGACGAAGGAGCGTGGGATATACGTCTTTCGCAATCCACTAATCAGGAATATTTGTATTATGCCAAACGTTTTCCTCAGTATTTTGTGCGAGTGGCTTTGCCTTACAACGTGCAGGTGCAGCATTTTTTGAAAGCCGACAAGGGGTTTCTTTATTTGGTGCTTGTGTTTTTTGTTATCATGTTGTTTGTTATTCGCTATGTTTCCGGACGTTTTGGTACATCAATCAAGCAATTACGTGATTTTGCACTTGCTGCCGAGGACAAAAAAACTACCGATTTTATTCCCAATTTTCCGCACGATGAATTGGGCGAAATAGGGGAGAAAATAGCTGAAAATTACAAGCAACTACAAAAACGCGAGAAAGAAATTGTAAACGAACGCGAAAAATTGCTGCAACACGTGTATAATTCGCAAGAAGGCTTATGTTTCTTTTCAAAAGAGCGCACGGTGCAGTTTTACAATGGTTTGTTTGTGCAGTATTTGAATATTTTGGAAGTAGACATTACCGATATTTTTACAAATCAGTTGTTTGAAAAAATAGTTGCTTTTGTGGTTTCAAGCACAAAAAATGAGAATTATTTTGAAATGCACATCTCCAAACAAGGAAAGTATTTTGCGTTGCGAGTGTCGGTTTTCGATGATAAAAGCTTTGAAATTATTATAAATGACATAACGAAACAGGAGAAAAATCGTCTGCTTAAACAAGAAATGACGGGTAACATTGCGCACGAATTACGAACACCGGTAACGAGTATCCGAGGCTATTTAGAAACCCTATTGCAACAATCGTTGCCCGAAGAAAAGAAGCGTCTTTTTATAGAAAGAGCCTACAATCAAACCCTTGCACTTTCAGAATTGATGTACGACATGAGCTTGATTACCAAAATGGAAGAAGCATCGCAATCGTTCACCAAGGAAACGGTAAATATTACTCAATTGCTGGAAGAATTGAAAAACGATTTGGAAAGTTTTCTACAGGAAAAGAATATTTCTATGACATGGAATATACCAAAAGATGCTGTGATTGAGGGGAATAGGAATTTGCTATATGCCATTTTTCGCAATCTTACCGATAATACTATTCGCTATGCGGGTGCCGATGTTGCCATTCACATAAGACAATACAATGAGGATAAAGATTTTTATTACTTTTCGTTTACAGATACAGGTATTGGTATTTCCGAAGAACATCATTTAAATCGCCTTTTTGAGCGTTTTTATCGCATCAACGAAGGGCGTACACGTGATACCGGTGGTTCGGGATTGGGGCTTTCCATTGTAAAAAATGCGGTTGGATTCCACAAAGGAACTATTGTGGCAAAAAATCGCGTAGGGGGCGGTTTGGAATTTTTATTCCAATTGCACAAATAAAAGAAGAAAGCAACGAGGACGTTCTAATTCCTCGCTTTTAAAAATGTCGTTTCGGCTCTGCTCAACGACCGACTGGTGGCTGAGCGGAGTCGAAGCCCTATTTTAGGTTTTCTGCCAAAATTTTAAATTCCAATAAAGGCGAAATTTTATTGTATAAAATATTATAAACTGCCTGTGTAATAGGCATTTCTACATTGAATTTTTGGTTGATTTGCGTAATGCAATTTACGCCGTAATATCCTTCGGCAACCATATTCATTTCCATTTCTGCCGATTTCACGCTGTAGCCTTTGCCTATCATGTTGCCAAAACATCGGTTGCGGCTAAACTGTGAATAGGCTGTTACGAGCAAATCGCCTAAATATACCGAATCGTTTATGTCGCGTGCAAGCGGATTAACGGTATTGATAAAGCGTTGCATTTCTTGTATAGCATTGGAAATGAGTACCGAAGTGAAATTGTCGCCGTAGCCCAAACCGTGTGCAATGCCGGTAGCCAATGCCATGATGTTTTTCAAAACCGATGCATATTCTATACCTACAACATCAAGCGACGTGCAGGTTTTTATATAATAACTGTTCAAAAGTTGCGCCACTTCAACGGCTAATTCTTGGTTTTGCGATCCGATAGTGAGGTATGAAAGTCGTTCTAATGCAACTTCTTCGGCATGACAAGGACCCGAAATTACAGCTATTTTGCTATCGTTTACACCAAAATGCATTTTCAAATATTCCGAAATTAAGGTGATTTCTACCGGTTCCATACCTTTTATGGCAGTTATCAATTCTTTTTGCGACAAATCGCAGTCAATACTATTACAGAGTGAAATGATAAATTTCGATGGAACGCAAAAAATAATTGTGTCGGCAATAGATACAATTTCATTAATATTATTGCTTACAACCAATTTTTCGGTGTTGTACGAAATATCGGAAACATAGAGCGCATTGCGTTTGTGTTTTTGTAAACTATCAATAATTTCCGGCTCTCGCACATACCAATAGAGCGTATCAACAGTATTGTGTATTATTTTTGCCAAGGCTGATGCCCAGCTGCCGCTTCCGAGAATTGCTATTTTTTTGTTCATAATGTAAGAAAAACCTGTGAGGATAAATTTTTTTATATAAATTCTTTTGCAATTTTTTGATATTCAAAATCTTGCATTGTCGATAATTCGCTTTTGTCGTAAATATCAACTAATAACACATCGTTGGGTAAAGTTTGTAGATAAAAATTATAAACAATTATTCGTGCGCCGCCACTTTTTCCTTTATTTTTCGCCTCTATTGCCATACGCACTTTGCGAAAACCGCCACCCAAATCATCACCTATTTCTTGGTTTTCGGAAAATTCTTTTTTGAATTTTTCAAAATCTTCTACTAACGAACTATATTTTTTATACAATCGTTTGAATGATTTTTTAAACTTTGGAGTTGGAATAAAATTAATATCCATATCTCAATATCGCTATAATGAAGCTAAAAAGCTGTCCATATTTTGATATTTTGCCGAGCCGTTAGCACGAATGTCTGCAATCATTTTGCCAGTAGTATGCATATTTTTTCGAATTGCTTGGCATTCTTTATCGTATTCCGAACGTACACGAAAAAGTCCCGATGCCAGCAATTCGTCTAACAGTTGTCGTACCGTTTTATTGCGGGCGTTGTATTCTAATGTTATCGTATTCATAATTTCTATTTCGTTAGAATTAAGAGTTTACAAAGATACACTATTTGAAAAAAAATGCAAAAGTTCGCACAGAAAGGATTTTTTACTGTCCCAACCATAATTTTACATCGTCTTGCGAAGGCGCAGCAATCTCCAATTTATTTTTCTTTTTGTACCCGCATAGTTCTTGATGCAGTTTTGTGTATTTTATCTCTTTTAAATTTTCATAACGCACGTATCCCATTGCTTGTAAAATTTCTACCCATTCGGCAGGAATGCCTGCATTTGTGTAAACTTCCAAATTATCTTTTTCTGCTTTTTTCTCAGGTTTCATTTGTGGAAAAAACAGCACATCTTGAATGGATTCCGAATTGGTCATAAACATACACAATCTGTCTACGCCAATACCCATTCCCGATGTTGGTGGCATACCGTATTCAAGTGCACGCACAAAATCGTGGTCTATGAACATTGCTTCATCATCTCCTTTTTCGCTCAGCGCAAGTTGGTCTTTGAAACGTTCGTATTGGTCTATGGGGTCGTTCAATTCCGAGTAAGCGTTACACAATTCTTTGCCGTTTACCATTAATTCAAATCGCTCGGTAAGTTCCGGATTCGAGCGATGTTTTTTACACAGCGGCGACATTTCCACCGGATAGTCAATAATAAACGTGGGTTGAATGTAGGAACCTTCGCATTTTTCGCCAAAAATTTCGTCAATCAATTTTCCTTTACCCATCGACGGTTCGTGATGAATGTTGAGTTGGTCGCACACGGCACGCAATTCGTCTTCATTCATTGCGCTGATGTCAATTCCGGTGTGCTCTTTTATGGCATCATACATGGTAATTCGTTTAAACGGACGTTTGAAATCAATGGTTTTATCGCCCACTTGTACCTGTGTTTTTCCGTGTAGAGCAAGCGCAACGCGCTCAATCATCTCTTCGGTAAAATCCATCATCCAATTGTAGTCTTTGTACGCCACGTAAATTTCCATTACGGTAAATTCCGGATTATGTGTTCTGTCCATACCTTCGTTACGGAAATCTTTTGCAAATTCATATACACCGTCGAAACCGCCCACAATCAGGCGTTTTAGATACAATTCGTTGGCGATTCGCAAATATAAAGGAATATTCAGCGCATTGTGATGTGTAATAAACGGACGTGCCGAAGCTCCACCCGGAATTGCTTGTAAAATTGGCGTTTCAACTTCCACATAGCCTTTTTCGTTGAAAAAGTTACGCATGGTGTTAATTACTTTTGTACGTTTCAAAAACGTATCTTTCACCTGCGGATTTACCACCAAATCCACATATCGCTGACGATAGCGTTGTTCGGGGTCGCTGAACGCATCGAACACCACGCCATCTTTTTCTTTTACAATTGGGAGCGGACGAATGGACTTGCTCAACACCGTAAGCCGTGAAACGTGAATAGAAACTTCGCCTACTTGTGTTACAAACGCATAGCCTTCTACGCCAATAAAATCGCCTATATCGAGCAGTCGTTTAAATACTTCGTTGTACAGTGTTTTATCCTCATTGGGGCAAATTTCATCGCGATTAATATATAATTGTATACGTCCGAACGAATCTTGCAATTCGCAAAATGAGGCTTTGCCCATAATGCGACGGGTCATGATTCGTCCCGCAAGGCGCACATTTTGGAATTCAGTGCTGCCGGCGGTAAATTTTTCAAGTATTTCGGTTGACGTTGCCGTTACGGTAAATTCTGCTGCCGGATAGGGTTCAATTCCCAACTCTCGTAATTTTTCTAACGATTCGCGGCGGATTATTTCTTGTTCGCTTAAGTTTTGCATTTTTATGTAAATTTAACAAATTGATAAAAGTATTATTTGGTATAACCTGCTTTATGCCTCATTTAATTAGGTAATCAGGTTTTGAGGTCGTAACATTTTTTAGTTACTTAGCTTGTTTTGTTGTTTGTCAGGTGAAAATTAGGTTTTTCTGCCATGTTTCCTAACATCAAGAAAAAGATAGGCATTCAATATTATGCTTGTTTCTTCAGTTGTTCAATCAATAAGCAATCCCAAATAAAACTCGCCGTTTAGAAGGTTTTCCCGAATAAATACACACCCCTTCTTCCTCAGGCGCATCAAGCGGAATACAGCGAATAGTTGCTTTGGTTTCTTGTTTAATTTGTTCTTCGGTTTCGCTGGTGCCGTCCCAGTGGGCAAGCACAAAACCGCTTTGTTTTTCAATGTGTTTTTTGAAATCTTCGTAAGTATCTACTGTTACGGTGCTTGCAGTTCTAAAATCAAGTGCTTTTTTGTAAATTTCTTCTTGTATGGTTTCGAGCAAGTTTTTAATCACTATGTCTATATTTTCCATACTCATAGTTTCTTTTGTAAGCGTATCACGGCGGGCAACTTCAATGGTGCCTTGCTCCAAATCGCGAGGACCAATTGCCAAACGCACCGGCACACCTTTTAGTTCGTATTCGGCAAATTTCCAACCGGGTTTTTGTGTGTCGCGGTCATCATATTTCACCGAAATGCCTAAGTTTTCTAATTTCGTTTTTATTTCACGTGCTTTTACCGAAATTGCCTCTAATTGTTCCGCACCTTTATATATAGGTACAATTACCACTTGCGTAGGTGCTAATTTTGGTGGCAACACAAGTCCGTTATCATCGGAATGAGCCATAATCAGTGCACCCATTAAACGGGTGGAAACACCCCACGAAGTTGCCCACACGTAATCAAGTACGCCCTCTTTGTTGGTAAATTGTACATCGAATGCTTTTGCAAAATTTTGTCCTAAAAAGTGCGATGTCCCGGCTTGCAAGGCTTTTCCGTCTTGCATCAATGCTTCAATGCAATAGGTGTCCAAAGCTCCGGCAAATCGTTCGTTGGCTGATTTTACACCTTTTACAACTGGAATTGCCAAGAATTTTTCGGCAAATTCGGCATACACATTCAGCATTTTTACGGTTTCTTCCACTGCCTCTTCACGTGTAGCGTGTGCGGTGTGGCCTTCTTGCCACAAAAATTCTGCTGTGCGCAAAAAGAGGCGAGTACGCATTTCCCAGCGCACTACATTTGCCCATTGATTGCACAAAATCGGCAAATCACGGTACGATTGAATCCAATTTTTGTAGGTATTCCAAATAATTGTTTCCGAAGTTGGGCGCACAATTAACTCTTCTTCCAATTTTGCCGAAGGGTCTACAACTACGCCTTTTCCTTGCGGATCGTTCATCAGACGATGGTGGGTTACCACGGCGCATTCTTTGGCAAAACCCTCTACGTGTTCGGCTTCTTTACTTAAAAACGATTTGGGGATAAAAAGAGGAAAATACGCATTGACGTGTCCTGTTTCTTTGAACATTTTATCTAACTGTGCTTGAATTTTTTCCCAGATTGCATAACCATAAGGTTTTATAACCATACAGCCACGCACGGCAGAATTTTCTGCCAAATCGGCTTTAACTACCAGTTCGTTATACCATTGCGAATAATTTTCGCCTTTGCTTGTTAATCCTTTGCTCATAATAGTTTCTATTTACTGTGTAATTGTAAAGATTTGTAATTTTTTCCATCATAAATCTGTAAACAATCTTTTTTTTGGCATAAATTTTGTATGAATTAATAAAATTAATTTTTATAGAATTTTAGTGCAAAAGAACAAAAAAAAATGATATTTTTATCGTTTTGGAAAATTTAACCAACGGAAATCCGTACATTTTATATTTTAGGAGGACATAACAATGAAAACACAAGTATGTTTATCAATTATCTGCATAGCTGCAATGGCTTCATGCAGTTCGTGGCAAGCTGCCAATGCTCAGTTTATCGATGATACCTATGCAACGGGAGCACGTCAAAATTCTGTGCAGCCGACACAACAAATTCAGAACGAACAGCCCGAAGAACAACCAGAATGGCGTTTTGACGAAGATGGTTTGGCAGAGCAAAACGGTGAACAACAAGAAGCGGTGGAACAGCAACCAATGATTATAAATAACTACAACGGAGCCGTTTATGTTGATGAATGGAGTCGTCCCGTTTCACCATGGGCATTTTCGGCAGGTTTTGGTTTGGGCTGGGGGGCTTCTATTTGGTGGGGTTCATCGCCTTACTGGGGTTCGTCAATCTGGTGGGATTATCCTACATGGGGTTACTACAATCCTTGGTGGTGCGGTTCTTGGTATAATCCATGCTATCCAAATTATCGTCCGCCAATGTGGCACTATCCTGCGCATCGTCCTGCACATCGTCCGTCATACGGACCACGTCCGGGACGTCCCGGATATAATTCGGCAGCTCGTCCGGCTCCAACTACTCGTTCTGGTCAAGCAACTTCGGCTCGTCCGGCAACACGTCCAGCGCAAGGGTATTCAACACGCCCGAGTGCAGGAACTCAAACACGTCCTGCGCAAAGCACTCGTTCAACCCAAGGTGTATCTACTCGTCCGGCAGCTCCGCAAACACGTGATGTAAATGTAAATCAAGGGCAACGTCCTATTCAACAACAGACTACACGCCCGTCGCAACCAACATTGCGAAGTGGCGAAGTGCAACAACGTCCACAACAACGTCCGTCGCAGCCGCAAATGAACAATAGAGTTCCGCAACAGCGACCTCAAGGGGTGAATACGTCAAATACCCGTCCATCGCAGCCTGCAAATTCATATAGAGGAGGTAGCAGCAGAGTAAACACTAACCAACAACCTGCGAATGTAGGTTCGTCGCAACGAAGTTATTCGCAACCGCCGCAACGTTCATATTCTTCGGGCAGTAGTATGAGAAGCGGCAGTAGCGCACCTACATCAAGCGGAGGTTCACGTCCGAGTAGTTCGTCTTCTTATAGAGGTAGTGGCGGACGTAGATAATGAAATTATAGGGGGCGTTTCAAGAATATCGACTAATTGAAACACAGAAAATAAATGTAAAAACACATATAATTATGAAAAAAATTACAGTATTAGTGGCAAGTTTGCTCGTAGCGGGCAGTCTTTCAGCACAGAATTTAGAAGATGTATTGCGTACATCAGAAACATTTCCTCGTGGAAATGCACGATTTACGGCAATGAGCGGTGCAATGGGAGCACTGGGTAACAATATGTCGGCAATTAGTATTAATCCGGCAGGTAGTGCTATTGCACGTTCGGGATCAATGGAAATAACACCGACATTTTCGTATATTAAAACCGAAAATCACTTTCAAGGAAATTACAATCGTAGATTTGAAACAGCCTTACGTGTGCCCAATGTTGGTTTGATGATAGCCAAAAATACCCCCAATGCAGGTGTTCTTAGCGGTGTTTCATTCGGATTTGCAATAAATAATCAAAATATATTTGAATCCTCCATGCGTTACGAAACCGCAAACGCTACCAGCTCATTTACCGATGTTGCGCTTCGTCAAGCCCAAGCCGATGGGGTGTCCGATGGAAGAGTAGAAAGTTTTCAAGATTTATTTTGGCAGTCATATTTGTTAAACAAAGATGAATATGGCTATTTTAGTGATTTTACGGAGTTCTCTCCTTCTACATACGGACAACGTCAAACGGCGGTAATTACCCGTTCGGGAGGAAAAAATGACTATATGTTTAATCTTGGTTTCGATTTTTCGCAATATGTATATGTAGGTGCCGATCTTTCTATTCAAAGCATTAATTACAACGAAAGTTTTATGATAGAAGAAAATGATACTCGCAACCAATTGGAGTATTTGAGCGATTTTCGTTATCGCGAAAATTTGGCAGTAAGTGGTAACGGTGTGATGGGTAAATTTGGTATTATTGCTCGCCCCGTTGAATTTGTTCGTTTGGGTTTTGCCTTCCATACACCTACCACATTCTTCCTTACCGAAGAAACTACACAGCGTGTAAATGCAAATTTCGATAAAGATGTTAGCTCGGATAATACTAATGTAATGCACGGAGCTGCAAGTTTGAACAATATGTATGATTACAATATAACCACTCCGGGCAGAGCTATTGCGAGTTTGGGATTTGTGTTCAAAAACATTGCAATGATAGGTGTAGATTACGAAAGTGTGAATTATAACAATGCCTACATAGATGCTCGCTACAATGATGATGGACTTTCAAATGTAAATGATGCTGTGGCGAATAATTTATCGCGTGCCGATAATGTGAAAGTAGGTGCCGAAGTGAATTATGGAATGTACAGTTTTCGTTTAGGAACGGCTTTATACGGCAATCCGTACACGGAGCACAAAAACAATGAAGCATTCTACCGAACCGATATTTCTGCAGGTGTGGGTATTCGCACCGAAAGTGGTTTTTACTGCGATTTGGCATGGGTGAAATCAACGCAAACGCAATATAATTTCTTGTACCAAGATTATAATAATAATGTTGTACAAGGAAAATCAAAAATCAAAAAATCGGATTTTGCGCTAACGCTTGGATGTAGATTTTAAACGAACCATTACCTATTATTACCCTTGTAAGGGAAAATTCTGAAACTTTCCCGAAGTTTACAATCTTGGGAAAGTTTCGTTTTTACAATGTATTTGAAACACTATACTTTACCGCTATTCTATTATGAAAAAGATACTTTTTTTTTCAACTATTGTAACAGCCTTCTGTACAATAATGAGTTGCTCGTGCCGAAAAGCACAGCAAACTACAGCAACTACTAATGCCGAAATCAATCAAGCTGTGGTTGAAAACGCAATCAGCGAATCACCTTCGATTACTGGAACTCGCTGGAAATTGGTGGAAATTAATGGAAAATCGATCGCCGGAATGACGTTTGCCTCGGAACCATTTATAGAATTTGACAGCGAAACTAATAGGGTGAGCGGAAACAGTGGTTGTAATAACTTTTCGGGAGAAATGGAATTGAACAAAATTCACAATAGCATACGATTTTCAAAAATGATAACAACCAGAAAAGCCTGTATAGATATGTCAATTGAGACACAATTAATGGAAATATTGTCAATCGTTGATAATTATTCACTGAGCGAAACAAGCCTGTCGTTGAATAAAGCTCGCATGGCACCTCTGGCACGGTTTGAAGTTATGAAACAGTAGGAATATTGCTATATTCTCTCTTTACAATATTTCGTATTGAGTGTAGTTTAATTTGTTCCACAATGTGTGGCGTTGCATGGTGAAATTCATAGGAACTCACATCGTCGGCAACTTGCAGTGTGCTAAAATCCTGAACTTCGCATTCAAATACCAAATCAACGGTAAAAACCGACAGACCGCTGTACATATATTCATTTGCAAAAGAGCCTTTGTATACGGCTTTGGAAATATGCAGATTAAGTTCTTCATAAATTTCTCGAACAAGAGCCTCTTCGGCAGTTTCGCCCGGGTCTATAAATCCACCGGGTAAATCAAGTGTGCCTTTGCCGGGATTGAAGGCGCGGCGTGTAAATAAAATCTCGTTTTGCTCGTTGCGAATAATTGCAACCACAGCTCCCGAAGCGTTCGTGTATAATTCAAACCGGCACTGTTCGCAGCGATGCGCTTTGTTGTCAAACGGTGTAAAATTGCTGCTGCCACAGCGCGGACAAAAGCGGAATACGTGTTGCGGATTGGTATTATTCATTGATAAGACTTTCAATTTCTTCTATTTCAATAGGAATATTTTGCATTAAATCGTAATTTCCGGTTTCGGTAATCACAATATCGCTTTCCAAACGCACGCCAAATCCCCATTCGGGAACATACAATCCGGGTTCGCATGAAACCACCATGTTCGGTTGTAATATGTCACTCCGTTTTCCCACATCGTGAATATCAAGCCCTATGAAATGCGACGTGTTGTGCATAAAATATTTGAAATAAGCAGGTTTTCCATCTATGCCGTTTTGTACGTCGGCGGTTGAAATAAGTCCAAGTTGCAATAATTCTTCTTGCATGGCGTGGCATACGAGTTTGTGATATGCCTCTATGCTTGTGCCGGCAATTATTTGTGTGCGAGCAAAATAGAATACTCGCAACACGGCATTGTAGACTAACGTTTGTTGTTTTGAAAATTTCCCCGAAGCGGGAATTACACGGGTGCAATCAGCTGCATAATTGGCATATTCGGCACCAAAATCTATCAAAATGCTATCGTGTGCTGTAATAATGCTATCGTTTTTTTGATAGTGTAGAAAGCATGAATTTTCGCCGGCGGCAACAATTGGTTCAAATGCGTGATGCGAAACACCTTCGGCAATAAACGTATGCCACAAAAGAGCCTCTACTTCATATTCTCGCATACCGGGTTTGATGTTTTTCAATACCGAGCGAAACGCTTGTTCGGTAATGTTGCACGCATATTGCATTAGTGCAATTTCTTCGGGTTCTTTTATCATACGGCACGCATTGAGCAGCGGCGCACAATTGTGTAGCTGAATATGTTTGTAGCGTTTGCGCAAAATGTGTCCCAAACGCATTTCGCGTGTAAGCACTTGCTTATAACGTCTATTATTGCTTTGATTTAAAAAAACGGTGGATACATGCGGCAACAATTCCGCAATAGTTTGTATAAAAGTGTTGTTACTGCAAATAGTGTGAATACCTGAAATTTCGGTGGCTTCGGCAGCGGTTAATTTTTTACCTTCCCATCGTTCCATAAGTGGATTGGGTTCACGAACAAATAGTATTGCTTGAGTGTGCTTGAGTGTGCCGTGGGGGAGAAGCAGTAAAAACGAATCTTCTTGTTCAATGCCTGTAAGATAAAAGAAATCGGAACTCTGACGATAGCGATACAGTTCATCATTACGATGCACTTGGTCGGCACCGCAGATAATAGCCATAGAGTTTTCGGGCAATTGAGCTATAATTTTCTCTCGATTGCGTACAAATAAACTTGTTGCTATAGGCGAGTAACGCATACGAATTTAAAATTTAGTAACCCATCCAAATTCATCGTCGATATCACCAGATTGAATGCCGGTGAGAATGGTATAAAGTTTCATACACACAGGTCCAACTTCATCGGGTTTGCCAAATGTATAAACTCTATTATTCGCAGGGTCGGTTATTGAATAAATTGGCGATAGCACTGCTGCGGTACCACATTGTGCCGCTTCGTTGCACTCGGCAAGTTCTTCCAGCGGAATTTGACGGCGTTCCACAGTTAAACCAATGTGTTCTGCCAAAGTCATAAGGCTTAAATTGGTGATAGATTCCAAAATTGATAAAGAGGCGGGAGTTATGTACGTATTTCCTTTAATAGCAAAGAAGTTGGCAGGACCGCATTCATCAATATACCGTTTTTCTTTAGGGTCTAAATACATTGCTGAACTATACCCCTCTTGTTGTACTCGCAGTGTGGTGTTAAGCGCAGCAGCATAGTTACCACCGATTTTTACCGTTCCCGTTCCGAGTGGTGCCGCCCTGTCGCTATCTCGTTCTACAACCACTTTGCCAGGTTTAAATCCGTTTTTAAAATATGGACCAACCGGACTTGCAAACATTATGAACAGATATTCCTCACTGCGGTTAACTCCCAAACGAGCACCTGTACCAATCAATAGTGGACGAATGTATAATGAAGCTCCTGTTCCGTATGGCGGTACAAAATCTTTATTGGTTTCAATGAGTGTTCGTAAGCATTTTTCAAATAGTTCTTCGGGTATTTCCTGCATAGCTACACGGCGTGCCGATCTGTTTATACGCACCGCATTGTCTTTCCAACGAAATGTGCGAATGACGTTATCTTTTCCTCTATATGCTTTCAATCCTTCAAAACACTCTTGCCCGTAATGTAGGCAGGTTGCAGCCATGTGTATAGGAATTATATCGTCGGCATGAACGGTAATTTCTCCCCATTGATTGTTTGAAAAAGTGCAACGCACATTAGCTCCGGTGTTGGTGTAGGCAAAAGGCAACGTTGCCCAGTCGATATTTGCATTCATTGTAAAAACGGTCGTATTAGTATATTTTTATATAGTTAATTTCAATGTGCAAAGGTGCAAAAAAAAATCAGGCGACCTCTAAAAAATTATCTTTTTCTTTAGAGAATGTACCGTTTTTTATGTGTAAAAGTCAACTAACATAAAAAAGACGTGCAACTATGAATAATTGTTACGTTTAGATCTTTTCGGCACATAACATTCCGTCCACTGCCGACGAAACTATACCGCCGGCATAACCGGCTCCTTCACCGCATGGGAAAAGGTTTTCAATGCGTTCGTGGTGCAAGGTTTCGGCATTGCGGGGAATGCGTACCGGCGATGAGGTGCGTGATTCTACGCCCACAAGTATTCCATCGGAATGAAAGCTGGCATAACCTCGCAATTTTCTGTCGAATGCTTTGAATGCTTCTTGCAAACGGGTGGAAATAGTTTGTGGTAACCAAAAGTGTAGAGGTGAATTTACCACACCGGGAATATAAGAAGTTTCGGGTAAATTGCCGGAAATTTTACTCTGCACAAAATCACAAATTCGTTGTGCCGGTGCAATTTGCTGTTTTCCGCCGTTCAAATAGGTAAGTTTTTCCAAATGTTCTTGAAACTTCAGCCCTGCCAATACGCCGTGTTCGGCAAAATCACTAAAATCTTCAGTGCGTAGTTCTACTACTATTCCCGAATTTGCGAACGGCGAGTTGCGTTGTGAATTTGACATTCCATTGACCACCGTTTGTTCAAAGTCACTTGCCGACGGTACTATAATTCCTCCTGGACACATACAAAATGAATACACGCCTCGCCCTTGTGCCTGGTGCACCAGCGAATACGTTGCTGCCGGCAGAAAATCCATCGGAGCTTTGTGATATTGCACTTCGTTAATAAATTCTTGTGGATGTTCGGCACGTACCCCCATAGCGCACGGTTTTGCTTGTAATTCAACGCCGAGTTCGTGCAGTTTGTAATACACATCGCGAGCGGAATGTCCGCTTGCTAAAATAAGGTGTTGCACATCAACCTTTCCGTGCTGAGTTTGCACGGCTTGTATGCGATCATGTTTAATTATAAAATCTTCTACTTTGGTATTATAATGCACTTCGCCTCCGCATTCAAGTATGGTGTTGCGAATGTTTGCAATAATTACAGGTAATTTATCGCTGCCCAAATGCGGGTGTGCGTCAATTAAAATATCGGGCGAAGCACCGTGTAAAACCAATAATTCGAGTACTCGTTGGTTATTGCCTTTCTTTTTGGAACGAGAAAATAGTTTGCCGTCGGAAAATGTTCCCGCACCACCTTCGCCGAAACAATAATTGGAATTGGGGTTCAATGCTTCATTTTTATTGAGCAAAGCCAAATCACGTTTGCGTTCGCTTACATTCTTTCCTCGTTCAAAAATTATGGGTTTGAGTCCTCGTTCAATTAATTGCAAAGCTGCGAACAACCCTGCAGGTCCTGCTCCGACAATGTGTACAGCTTGGGCATTCGCTACATTCTTTTTGTCAAAATGCAACGTTGGAACGGGTAATTTTTGTGTCTCGTTGCAGGCGCAGAGCACTTCAAGATTGCATTTTACGGTACGAGAACGCGCATCAATGGAGCGTTTTACAATCCGTAAAGCATTGATCCTGCGTGGCGTAATACCCAGTTTTTCTGCAACTACTTGTTTGAGTTTAAATTCATTGTGCGCAATTGCCGGCAGTACTTGGAGTGATATAGTGTGTAACATACTGTGCAGACGCTATTATCCATGTACTTATTTGCTACGAAATAAATGTTCATGCAAATCAATCAACGCTTGGTTTTTATAGGAAGATTCCACTACGATAGAAATATTGTGTCGACTTCCGCCGAACGAAATCATGCGTACCGGCACTGAGCGTAAAGCGTACAACACGTTGGCAGCATAGCCTTGTTTTTCATTAATCAGGTTACCCACAATACACACAATTGTTTGATTTGGTTCAACTTCCACCGTCCCCCAATGTTTCAGTTCTTCAACAATTTGCGCCACATAGTCGGCTTTATCAATAGTTAAAGAAATTGCCACTTCCGAAGTGGTAATCATGTCGATAGAGGTTTTATATTTTTCAAACACTTCAAATACGCGGCGCAAAAATCCATAGGCAAGTAACATTCTGCTTGATTTAATGCGAATAACCGTCAAACCGTCTTTTGCGGCAACGGCTTTGATACCTTTATCGGTTATTTTATTGGAAATAATAGTTCCGAGAGCTTGAGGTTCCATAGTATTTTTGAGCAATACCGGAATGTTTTTCATTTTTGCGGGCAGCACGGTTGCCGGATGTAAAATTTTTGCTCCGAAATACGCTAATTCGGCGGCTTCGTCAAACGATAGTTCGGCAATTGGTTCTGTGCCACTTACTATTCGAGGATCGTTGTTGTG
>JAISIO010000179.1 GCA_031262005.1 Bacteroidales bacterium | reverse complement strand
GAAAACACAATGCCGTGTTCGTACAATTTCCCGACACGGTGCGCAAGGGCGAGGTAAAAACTTTGAGTGTTGCATATTCAGGTAAACCAACCGAAGCAAAACGTCCGCCATGGGAAGGCGGTTTGGTGTGGGCAAAATCCAAAGACGGCAGTCCGTGGATTGGTGTGGCTTGCGAAGGCGACGGCGCAAGTTTGTGGTTTCCCAATAAAGACCATTTGTCGGACGAACCCGATAAAGGAATGACGCTGCACATTACCGTACCCAAGGGTTTGAACGTGGTGAGCAACGGTATGCAGCTTTCGCATATTTCAACAGAGAATAACGAGCAATTTACGTGGAACACCTCCTACCCTATAAACAATTACAACATAACATTTTATGCAGGTAATTTCGTGAGTTACAGCGAAAAATTTCAAGGAATTGCCGACACATTCAATTTAGAATATTACGTATTGCCCGAATATTTTGAAAAATCACGTGAGGCATTTACACAAACCGCACCGATTCTTCATTTTTTTGAAAAAACATTTGGTCCATATCCGTGGGCACGCGAGGGATTTAAACTTGTGGGTAGTCCCTACGAGGGCATGGAACATCAAACGGCAATTGCTTACGGAACCAGAGGACGGCAAATAATGGGCGTAGATTACATAATTCTGCACGAAGCGGCACACGAATGGTTCGGCAATTCAGTTTCGGTACCCGATGTGTCCGATATTTTTATTCATGAAGGATTTGCCACTTATGCCGAAGTGTTGTATATAGAACACTTGTATGGTAAAACATCTGCCGAAAACTATTTGCGTACATACAGTTATTTCATAAAAAACAAAAATCCGATTGTGGGCATTCCTAATGTAAATTTTTGGGATTACAAAGATACCGACCCTTACATGAAAGGTGCGTGGACACTACACGGATTGCGTTTTGTGATAGATAACGACAGTTTGTTTTTCGATATTCTTAGCTCTTTTTACCAACAACAAGCCTACAAAATAACCACCGTACAGGATTTTACCACATTCGTAAATACCAAAACAGGCACAGATCTTTCGTGGTATTTCCAGCAATATTTATACAAACGCGAGGTGCCGGTGCTGGAATATACCAAACAGGTTTCGGGAAATGAACTAAAACTAACGGTACGTTGGACAGACGTTGATAGCAATTTTGCGCTGCCCGTGGAACTCTATGTTAATAACACGCCGCTCCGCATTGAGCCTACTACCGACGTTCAAACCGTAATAATTAAAGATTTTGAGAACATTTCTTTCAATATATCGCCTGCGTATTTTGCGGTTAAAGAAGTAAAAAACCATCGGAATTAGCCACATTCACAGTTCTATTATGTTAGTTCCATTTAGCGAAGCCTCACACGAATTTTTACTTGCATTGTTTTCTTCGCACGATGTTCAGCGACATTTGGATTTACCTGTGGAATCCGTAAATGAAGGCAATATTTCCGAAATTTACGCTTATTATTCCTCTTCGCTGCGCATAAGTTTTTGTATTGAGCAGCAGAAGCAACTTGCAGGATTCATATCGGCAACATTGAACACCAAACATAAAACCGCCTCGTTGAGTTTTGCTCTATTACCGCAGTTTCGCCATAAAAAATTAATACAAAATAGTATTAATACTATGACTACTGTTTTACACCAACACTCTATGGTACGCATAGAAGCACAAGTTTTATGTACGAACAAAGCTTCTGTTCACGTTTTGCAGCAATGTGGATTCTGCTGCGAAGGAAAGTTGCAAAAAAATTTCATGATAGAACAATGCCTTATGGATTCGTATATGATGGCAAAAATAGTAGAATAAGAAAGATAACGCCTTTAGACGGCTACAATTGAACATCAATTTATTATTATGCAGATAGACATAATAAAAGACACACCAACAAAAACGCTGATGTGTCTCGTAATGTGACCCCGGAGGGATTCAAACCCCCAACCCTCAGAGCCGAAATCTGATATTCTATTCAGTTGAACTACGGAGCCTTTCGTGGGCGCAAATGTAAGAATTTAAAATTAAAAAAATAAGAAAATGCAAATTTTTAATTCCAAAACTCCCCTAACTTCTTTTAACTTCTTTAACTTCTTACCCCCTACATTCCAAAAGCATAATAAAACACCCCAGGAATAGTAGTATACACACCTTCAAGCATCACTCCACCCGATTTATTTTTCATAATTTCCGCAAAATGGTCTGTATTTTTCACTACGGTGTTATCCACTTTTGTAATAATAAATCCCACACGCATATTGGTATGCTTTTGAATTACACCCTGTTGAATAGCCGTAACTTCCACTCCCGACGGTTTTCCTAAGGTTTTCAGCGTCTTCACGTCTGCATTTTTTATGCTTATTCCCAAATTTTCGAGTACGTCTATGGTTGGTTTTTCGGTCAAATTTTCGCCGCCGTCTTTATTGGTAAGAACCAGCGTAAATGTTTTTTCATTCCCATTTCTATTAACAAGTACACTTACTTTGTCTCCAGGCGCACGTCTGCCTACAATTTCTTGCAAATCGCCTACCGAATTTGTTTCTATATTATCGACCTTTATAATAACATCGTCTTTTTTCATACCTGCTTTATCGGCAGCACCATTCGGTTGTACTTCTTCAATAAATACTCCCTTGCTCACTTTGAGCGATTTGCTTTTTGCAAGTTCGGCATCAACCGTGCGAATACTAACACCTATAAAACCGCGTTGCACCACACCGTATTCTCGTAAATCGTTGATAATTTTCAACACAATATTACTCGGCACGGCAAATCCATAACCCGAATACGAACCTGTAGGACTTGCTATGGCTGTGTTTATTCCTATCAAATCGCCAAGAGCATTGGTAAGCGCACCACCACTATTACCAGGATTAATTGCCGCATCGGTTTGTATAAATGCTTCAATAGCATACTTTTGTTGTAAAATATTAATATTTCTTCCTTTTGCACTCACAATCCCTGCCGTTACTGTGGAATTGAGATTGAAAGGATTACCCACGGCAAGTACCCACTCTCCCACTCGCACATCATCGCTATTGGCAAATGTAACTACGGGCAAACTATCGATGTCGATTTTTATCAATGCTATATCGGTATTCGGGTCGGAGCCTATTACTTTTGCCGTAAAACTTCGTTGGTCGTGCAGAGTTACGGTAATTTCATCTGCATCTTTTATTACATGATTATTGGTTACAATATATCCATTAGGTTGCACAATTACTCCCGAACCTGCACCTTGTCGCACATTCGACCGCTCTTGTTGTGGAAATTGCCATTGCGGACCAAAAAATTCTTGCCACATTTCCATTCCCGGAGGAACACTACTTGTACGAATAGTAGTTTTTGTAGCTATGTGCACCACCGTAGGCATTACTTTTGCCGATGCTTCCACAAAATCAGCAGGGAAAGCATTGTTTCGAGCGTCC
Organism: Bacteroidales bacterium; assembly: GCA_031262005.1. GTDB lineage: Bacteria > Bacteroidota > Bacteroidia > Bacteroidales > UBA1715 > WQTX01. Next base: position 318 of record JAISIO010000179.1, on the reverse strand, counting down.
GCATACGAAATCGGTCGAATATCCGTTACTGCCGAATTTTCCGTTACTTCATCACCAACGTTGAAAATTGATAATTGACTTACTCCAAAAAGTAAGAGGGTGCACACTCCTCCTAAGAACGCAGCACCAACATACATTGCAATTTTTTTTAAATTCATACTGTTTAAATATTTATTAGTACCATTCATTATAATTATATTTTTTTTACAAAAAAATCATTTTTGCTCACAACAAACTAATTTACCGATATGTTATACAACATAGTATTGTATGTTTTTATACGTGTATCGAATTATTGTGTTTTCCCTGTTTTGTAGC
>JAISIO010000131.1 GCA_031262005.1 Bacteroidales bacterium | reverse complement strand
TTATTTCCGAATATGCTTTTTCACCACCACCGTATAATTCAAAATAGCCAAAGCAGGAATTTTATGTTGGTCGCCAAGTAAGCCGTGTGCCAAATGCGGAGGTACAATCAAGCGAGCACTATCGCCCAAAGTCATTAATCGCAGAGCTTCTTCAAGCCCTGCTTCTATAGCACCTTGCCCCACTTTTATGTTTTTCAATCCTAACGAATCGGAACTGTAACACGGTGCTCCATTGAGCAGGGAAACCGTGTAGGCTATTTGCACCAAATCATTGCGCCGTATGGTATCGGAATTGCCGCTTCGAGTAATGGCATACCACAAACCGGTGCCGCTTGTTTGCATATTCCAATCGTTTTTGGCAACAAATGTTGCAATCGTATCTTGCAATCGTTTTACCAATTTTTTGTTTGCCTGAATGCTTTGCTCTCGCAATTGCTGTTCATCTATCACTACTGTTTTGGGGGTGTTAGTACACGCCATGCCGAGCAATGTTGCGAATAATACACATAAAATATAAGATGGAAAACGCATAATCAACTGTAAAATTTGTTTGTAAGAGTGATTTAGCAACAAAAGTACAGAAAAATGCCAAACAATAGAGCCTCTACAGCCGCAAATTAGGGCTACCGCACGAAAACAAACTAATTCATTAATAATCAAACAACTAACAAATTTATTCCGAATGATAATAAAGTCCACAGATGTAACCGATTTTCACAGATACAGTAATAAAAAATCTGTAGAATTCTGCGTAAATCTGTGGACAAATAAATGGTATACGCCTCTCCCAAAATCAAGCAATTACAAAAACACTACAATTTCGTGCCTTTGCCTAACCGCAAATCGTTCAAATAGTCATGTAAGTGAACAAAGAGCTGTTTTGTAAATGAGGGAATTACAAAAAACCCACAAAAACAGCAGAAAAAAAATAACCGAAATACTTGTATGATAAAAAAAAAATGTACTTTTGCAGCGGAGAAATGGCAGAGTGGTTGAACGCGGCGGTCTTGAAAACCGTTTTACGGCAACGTAACGGGGGTTCGAATCCCTCTTTCTCCGCCAAGCGGAGAGAAATCCTACAAATCATTGGTTTGTAGGATTTTTTTATGGGAGAATATTAAGTCCACAGATGAGACAAATTGCACAGATTTTTCCATTACTGTATCTGCAAAAATCTGCTAAATCCGCGTCATCTGCGTGCTAAGAAAAAAAACAAGCTGTCCAAAATTTTCAATTCTCAATTCTCAATTTGCAATTAAAATGTTCTATTCCTTGCAACATTACAATAGCCTGAGCTATATTTTCTATCGAATTGAACCGCAACGTAAGTTTCGATTTTATTTCTTTCAGCACACACAGTTTGGGATTGTGTTGCACAAATTTCAGCACTTTTTCAAATGCCTGCGATTGATAAAACGCTGAATTTTGGTTTGCCACAAAATAACACAGCATTGTATTGTTTTTGAGCGTAATGCGGTCTATACCAATCTTTACGGCAACCCAACGCAGTCGCACCACGTCGAGCAAAGCGTAACTTTGTTTCGGAATTTCGCCAAAACGATCTTTTAGTTGTTCTTCAAACACTTGTAAGTCGGTTTCGTTTGTGAGCGTATCGAGTTCTCGGTACATTTTTACCCGTTCTTTAGTGCTTTCTATGTAATTTTCCGGAAAAAGCATTTGCATATCGGTATCTACAAAACAATCGTTTACAAATTGTGTGTTTTGCAAGCGATTTGTGGCAATTTCGGCGTTTTCTTCGCCGGCAAACAATTCTTGAAATTCCGTTTCGCGCAGTTCGAGCAACGCCTCGTCTAAAATTTTCTGATAGGTTTCGTACCCAATATCGGAAATAAAACCGCTTTGCTCTGCTCCCAGCATATCGCCCGCACCACGAATGTCCAAATCTTGCATGGCAATATTGAACCCACTACCCAAATCGGAATATTCTTCAATGGCTTGTAAACGCTGGCGCGCTTCTTTGGTAAGCGTATGAGTTGGCGGTGCAAGTAGGTAGCAATAGGCTTTTTTATTGCTTCGCCCCACACGTCCGCGTAGTTGGTGTAGGTCGCTCAAGCCGAAATTATGTGCATCGTTCACTATTATTGTGTTGGCATTCGGAATATCGAGTCCCGATTCTATAATAGTAGTTGCAAGCAACACATCGTACTCATGGTTCATAAAATCGAGCATAATTTGCTCCAATTTTTCACCGTCCATTTGCCCGTGCCCCACAATAGTGCGCACTTTGGGACACAGTTTATTGATAAGCCTTTCTATTTCATAAATATTCTTAATCCTATTATTAACCACAAAAACCTGTCCGCCTCTATTAACCTCATGCAAAATCGCTTCTTGAATAATATCAGCATTAAAGGTGTGCACTTCGGTTGCAATCGGGTGGCGATTAGGTGGCGGTGTGTTCATAATAGCCAAATCGCGAGCACCCATCAGCGAGAATTGCAGTGTGCGAGGAATTGGCGTAGCGGTTAAAGTAAGCGAATCTACATTCACTTTCATACGTTTCAGTTTTTCCTTCATGCCTACGCCGAATTTTTGTTCTTCGTCAATTACAAGCAATCCTAAATCTTTGAACAACACATCTTTACCTATCAATCGGTGTGTTCCTATAAGAATATCCGTTTTGCCGCTTTTAAGATTTTCGAGACTTTCTTTTTGTTGTTTTGTAGTGCGCAGGCGGCAAATATAATCCACCGTGCAAGGAAATTCCTGCAAACGCGAAGAAAATGTTTTGTAATGCTGCATAGCCAAAATAGTAGTTGGCACCAACACCGCCACCTGTTTTCCATCGCACACGGCTTTGAAAGCGGCACGAACAGCCACTTCGGTTTTACCGAAACCAACATCGCCACACACCAGCATATCCATTGGGTAAGGAGCTTCCATGGCGTGTTTCACTTTTTGCGTAGCAGCACTTTGGTCGGGCGTGTCTTCAAAAAAGAAAGAAGCCTCCAATTCTTGCTGCATATAAGTATCGGGCGAAAAGCGAAATCCCTCTTTTGCCTTGCGTTCAGCGTAAAGAGTGATTAATTCTTTAGCAATATCTTTCACTTTATTTTTGGTGCGTTGCTTGGTATTTTGCCATACAGCACTGCCCAATTTATGCACCGTTGGAGGTATGCCGTCCTTACCTTTATATTTTGAAATTTTGTGCAAATTGTGAATGCCCACATACACCACATCGCCGTCTTTATACACCAATTTTATGGTTTCCTGTAAATTCCCGTTCACTTCCACGCGCTCCAAACCGGCAAATTTTCCAATTCCATGGTCAATGTGCACCACAAAATCTCCGGGCGAAAGATTTTTAATGTCTTGAATACTAAAACTATCTTTCGAAACCACTTTTTTGCGCACAATTTGTGAATGATAGCGTTCAAAAATTTCGTGATCGGTGTAGCAACACAGTTTGCTATCGTGGTCTATAAAACCTTTGTGAATAGAGGTTACAAGCGGCGTAAGGCGCACCTGCGGATTAATTTCATCGAAAATTGAGCGTATGCGGTCATACTGCGTCATACTTTGGGTAACAAAGAAATTCGTACAATCACTCGCCTGATTTTCAACCAATTGTTTTCCAAAAAGCTCAAAATTTTTGTTGATAGCCGGTTGCGGTGTTGAATTACTTTCAAATACTTGTGCCGTTTCAAAAAATGGCTGCGAAGAAAATTCACACACCTGTTTTTTGGCAATTTGTTTCAAAAAATTATCAATCGAAAGCAACGATTGTTCGGTAATGTCGGCGTTTGTCGGATTTTTCAATGCCTGCTCGCTCAGTGTTTGTAACGTTTTGGCACAAAGCGAAATATCGGTTACACACAGCATATAATCCGAGAAATATTCCAAAAACGACGTGTAGTGCGTAATGTGTTCTTTGCTCTGAATATTGGGTATAATGGCGCAAGTATCCACCGTGTCTATCGAACGCTGGTCGTTGCAATCAAACGTGCGGATACTATCAACCTCGTTACCGAAAAAATCCACCCGATAGGGCACATCATTTGAAAACGAAAAGATATCAATAATGCTTCCACGCACCGAGAATTGCCCCGGCTCGGTTACAAAATCTACTCGTTCAAAACCAAATTCATACAAAAGGTCATTTATAAAACTTGTATCAACCTGCTCGCCTACGGAAAGAAAATGAATTTTCTGCTGCAACAATTCTTTGGTAATTACCTGTTCCACAATAGCTTCGGGAGAAGTTACCAGAATATATTTTTTAGTGTTGTCGGCTAATTTTTCCAACACTTCGGTACGCACCAACACATTGCCTCTATCGGGCTGATTGTACAAAAGCGAGCGTTTGTACGACGATGGGAAAAACAATGTATTTTTCGCTCCGCACAAACTTGTAACATCGCCATAGATGTAAGCTGCATCATCTGCATCGGGCGCAAGAAAAATAATATGTTGCTTTTGTGAAAATACGTGTTGCACAAAAAAACTCGGTAACGAACCGCAGAGGGTTTTTATGCAGATTTTAGCATCGTCGCTATTACGCAGGGCGTTTGCCGCCGCTGTAAAAATGGGGTGATTACGAAAAAGTTG
>JAISIO010000102.1 GCA_031262005.1 Bacteroidales bacterium | reverse complement strand
GAAAATATCAATCCCGTAGCTCGTCTGCCGGTTTTTACTTCGGCATAGTCGGCAACGTCGGCATACATACTCCACATAATGAATCCGGCAGGACCTATAAACAAGGTGAACAAGGTTTGCAAAATAATAATTGTACCCAACGATTCCTTAGGCACAAAATAAAAAGCCACCGACACTATTGAGCCTAAAACAAAACACGCAATCCACGTTGGTTTTTTACCGAAATATGCCACAACGGGGCGAATAAGCAAGGTTCCTATAATGGTTACGATTGACGAAATTGACAGTAAAAGCGTAAGAAGAATTTCCCAATCAAGTTGCCAACCGAGAAATTTACCACTTACTTTATTGATAAAATATGCAAGCGTATCGCCCACTTGCGGTTTGGTTTCCTCACCACGTGCTGTTGCTATGTTCACATATTTGCCGTCTTTGAACGTTAAAAATGATCGTTCCATCGGAATTGTATCGTTGCCCACTCGCATTACGTGCGGCTTTGCCGAAACGTCTTCAAAACCATTGTCCAACACGTATATTGCTTGATTGTGTTCATCGGTTTTAATCGCCACAATAGTAGCTTGGTCTTGTATTTCGGTATTGGCAACAAAATATTTTGCATAGTAAGCCGTCAAACCATTGTGGCAAAACGAAAACACCAGCAACATAACGCCTGCAATGGTAAGCATAATCCATGGACGGTTTGACACAAGGTCTTTCACGTCGTCGGAAAGTTTATTTTTTTCTTCTTTTACCGGAGCCACACGCTCTCGTGTAAAGAAAAACGTAGCAAGCAAAGCCACCAGCACTATAATTGCATAGATAAATACCACCGAAGAAAACGCCTTTTGCGGTGTCATACTTTGTGTTTTTTGAAAGAATGAAACGGTAGAAAATAACGTACCATACACCACCAAACAACCTATTTGCGCAAATATGTTTCTATAAGCCGAAACTTCTGTTCGTTCTTTCGGGTCTTCCGAAATAACGCCCATCAATGCACCATAAGGAACATTTACCACCGAATACATGAGCATGAACACCAGATATGTTACGTATGCATACACCAATTTCATGGGTTCCGAAAAATCGGGAGTGAAGAATGTAAAAAATCCAATCACACAAAATGGTATCACGCCATATAAAATCCACGGACGGAAACGTCCGTATTTTGTGTTTCTTCTATCGGCAATTGCACCAATAAATACATCGAACGTTATATCCACACAGCGTACTATAAGCATCATTAACGCCGCCGCATGAGGAGCTATTCCAAAATAATCGGTGTAAAACACGCCCGACAGAACTATTAATCCCCAGAAAAGATTGCACGCCATGTCGCCTGCACCATAAGCGCATTTTTCTAAAAATGAGAGTTTTTGTTTCATTATGTTTTCTATTAATTGTTGTGTCAAATCTTTCTATTTTGTAATTCCTAATTCCTGCGCCTTCACAATCATAAAATCTCGCGCAGCTTCATAGCTGTTTTCAATATCGCCTTCGAGAATTGCCTCGCGTATGGCATCTTTTATCAGCCCCACTTCCCGTGAGGGTTGCAAGTTGAATGTCTGCATAATTTCTTCGCCGCTTATAGGTGGTTGCCAATTGCGCAATGCATCTTTTTCCTCTACTTCCTGCAATTTTTCTTTTACTCGCTCAAAATTTTTGTGAAACGTCTGCACTTTTACTTCATTTTTTGACGTAATATCGGCATGAGCGAGTAGCATAACATCGTCAATATCATCACCTGCATCAAAAAGCAAGCGGCGCACAGCAGAATCGGTTACCTCATCGTCAATCAACACTATGGGGCGCAGGTGCAAAAGCACCAATTTTTGTACATAGCGCATTTTTTCGTTCATTGGCAGACGCAAACGTTTAAAAATACTTGCCACCATTTTGGAACCAAGATATTCGTGTCCGTGAAAACTCCAACCAATAGGCTCAATAAATTTTTTGGTACGGGGTTTTGCTATATCGTGCAACAGTGCCACCCAGCGCAACCACACATTATCGGATTTTGCGGCAACATTATCAAGTACTTCGAGCGTGTGATAAAACACATCTTTGTGCCCTTTGCCATTGATTACCTCCACCCCTTTGAGTGCTGCAAGTTCCGGAAAAAACAGTTCCAAAAGCCGTGCTTTGTCAAGCAATAGTAAGCCTGTTGAAGGTTTGGGTGTTGCCATAATTTTTTGAAACTCATCGAGAATACGTTCTATTGAAACTATTTCCAATCGTTGGCGATTACGAATAATAGCCTTGAACGTTTCGGGAAGGATAGTAAAACCGAGTTGTGCCGCAAAACGCACCGCTCGCATCATGCGCAAAGGGTCATCCGAAAAAGTAATATCGGGATTAAGCGGTGTGCGAATAATTTTTCGTTCAATATCAGCACAGCCGTTAAAAGGGTCTATCAGTTGTCCGTAACTTTCTTTGTTCAAAGAAATTGCCAAGGCATTTATGGTAAAATCACGGCGATTTTGGTCGTCTTCGAGCGTTCCCGTTTCTACGGTTGGCTTGCGTGAAGTGCTCACGTATGATTCCTTGCGAGCACCCACAAATTCATAATCACATCCATTGTAATGAAACATTGCCGTACCGAAATTTTTAAATACCGAAACGGTTAAATTCGGCGAAAGTGCCCGAGCAACTTTCTCGGCTAATTCAATGCCGCTGCCAAGCGTTACAATATCAATATCGGTATTGGGGCGTTTCAAAAAAATATCGCGCACAAAGCCCCCAATTACAAAAACGCTCGTATTAAGTTTTTCGGCACTCTGTGAAATAACTGTGAATACGGGATTTTGTAAAAATTGTTGCATTTGTTAGTTTTTTACGGAACGAGGGATTTGAATATCACGAAATATCACGCAAAAGTACCATTTTTCCTTTGCTTACAAAACAAAAACCTGCAAAACCTCAGGGTAAAAGCATGAAATCAATGTAGTCGATTGATTATCAATTAATTGATATTGAATTTTTTGTACTAAAAATTACTATTTTTCACCTGTTTATTATTTGAATATCAGATATTTACG
>JAISIO010000075.1 GCA_031262005.1 Bacteroidales bacterium | reverse complement strand
GAAAAGCATAGCACATATTTGCTCGTGTTGGCTATTTTGGTAGGACTTATTCCCGAATCAGGACCACATATTATTTTTATTTCACTCTATGTAACGGGAGTGATTCCGTTTGGAATTTTGCTCGCCAATTTTATTGTGCAGGAAGGACACGCTGCGCTCCCGCTTTTTGCCGAATCGAAAAAAACATTTTTCCTTGTAAAAGCCATTAAGTGTTGCATAGCATTGGTGGTGGGATTGGTGTTGATATAGTATTTGTGAAATTTATTGAGTTGTAAAGAACTAAAATATGTACATTTGCGTTGTACAATATATTGGGCACTCCTAAAAATAAGGCTTCGGCTCCGCTCAGCCACCGGTCGTTGAGCGGAGCCGAAACGACATTTTCAGAAGTTTTCAATAAAAAAAGTCTCACGCAACAATTGCATGAGACTTTTTTATGTTTAAAATACTAAATTTATTTCACGCAACGAACACTCAACCCCACAGAGCGAGCTATATGGCTGTGATTAATATTTGTATTTTTATCAATAGAATAATACATACCATTTTGCGTATCTAAAAGATCGTTTACTTTGTCTATACGGGGTGTTTGCGACCACCATAGGGAATATTCTCCCATAACGTGAAATCTACCATCGCGCTCACGAAAACCTGATGGCAATGCCGAAAAACCGCTTTCGTTTGTTGCATTGCCTTCTTTCCACATAACATTCGTTTTAAGAGCAGTAGCGGCAATCTCGTTTCCTCCCAACGTTTTGGCAAGGGCATCCCAATCTTCATCGGTTGGAACTCGCCAACCTTCCGGACAAAGATTGCCGCCTTCGATTGCTTTATAATTGTACAACAATCCATATGCAGAAACAGGCATTTCGTTGTTGTAAGCCGACAATTGCGGTTTTTGGTTATCTGCCCACACTTCATTTTCGGTTACGTTGGTTATTTCTGTGCCATCGTTCAATTTTTCGGTACGTAAATTTTCGGCAAACCACGTTTGATTGCCTATTGCAATAGTTTTATATTCATTGCTATCCACATCAAAGGCACTTCCGTAAGTAAGTTGCTCATTGATAGCTTGGTCTATTGAAACGGGTTGTGTAGCAATTTCTTTTGTGGGTGAAGAGCAAGCGGCAAAAAGTCCTGCAACACCGAATAGTATAAGAGTTTTTTTCATTGTAATTATGGAGTTAAAGCCCTCTTCAACACCCTATAAGCGAGAATTGAAGAGGCATTATTAATTATTAATTGTTAATTATTCATTAGTTTCGCAGCTCGTTTTTCAGCCAATTGTTGTTGAATTTCAAACACTTTTTGTTTGGTCAATGGATATTTCCATATCAACACAATAGTGCCAACCATTGCAACAGTTGGAATAATAGCATACATTATTCGCACTTGAAACATTTTTTCAAACGTAATTACCGGATTTGCGCCGTCAACACCAATGTAAATCAAAACCGCACCGGCAACGAGCATTACCAACGCAATGGCAAGTTTAATGAGGAATCCACATACAGCAGTGTACATACCTTCGCGGCGAGCACCAGTGCGCAATTCATCGTAATCGCAAATGTCGGCAGTGAAAGCACCAATAAGAGGCCAGCAGGCTGCCAAACCAATATTGATAATTACCGGAGGCAACACAGCCAAGAAATAATAGTTTGGCGAGAAAAACAACCAGCTTGAAAGATAGCCGATAATTGCAATAAGCGAACCACCGATAAGCACCGTGCGTTTATCAAAATATTTTGCCACTCGACCAAGAACAATTACTGTTAAAATTTGTGTAGCCGGTTGCAACACACCCGTATACACGCCCAAATAACCAGCAAGTTCTTTGTGTGTTACGAATGTTTCTTGAATGGCAAAATTAAACGGCTGTTTCCAACTCCAATTGAGTATAGTGTGCATACCGTCGGAACCCACATGATACATGTGTATGTAACCAAGCAATGGTATCATAAAAAATAATGCCACATACACAAAAAAGAGCGAAGCCATTAACAATATAAATGGGCGTGATTTGAAAGTTTCGATAAGAGAAGGCAAAAACGGTACTTTTTCTTGTTTCGCAGTTACAGCTGCCGAACGTTCTTTGCAAAAAATTGCCGGAATAACTCCGAAAAATACAATTGCAATAGCTATGAACACCGCTAAATGTTGCGCCCCTGAAACTTCGGCACCTGCTTTGCCTTTACCCAAAACCACCGCAATTAAATACGCCGAAGAAATCAATATACCAATTGTGTACGAAAAAATTTGTTTATAGGTTTGTAGTTTGGTTCGTTCGGTGTAATCATCTTCCATTTCCAAACCAAGAGCGGCAAACGGCATCTGCCAAATAGCAACCACCACAAAAAAGAACGAAACCGCAATTATAAAGTATAAATCCTGTGCCGTGAATGCGTGCCCAAACATGGTAACAGCAGGCGACAGCGGGTCGAAACCTAAAAATGTAACCACTTCTTGCGGAAACCACATGGCAAGAAAGAACGCTGCCAATAAGAATGCTCCCACAAAAATCCACGGACGACGACGCCCAAAACGAGAACGGGTGTTATCACTAAGGCTTCCGAAAAATGTATCGGAAAAACCTTCTATAAATTTCGATGCACTCATGGCAAAAGCAATCACGAAAGGGCTGATACCCATACCAATATTGAAAATATTGTATGATAACGTAGGCATTGTGTTCATCGCAAGATTTTCGGTCATACCGCCACTCGCCCATGCCAACTTTTCGCCACCGGTTGATTTTGATTTTGTAACTGTTTCTTTTGTATTATCCATTGTGAAAAATGTGTTTATTATTTAATTCGACAAACATAGAAAAAAACTTTTACACAGCAGATACAGCGACTGTCTTTTTTTGCAAAACATTCCATAAAAGTTATGAGCATAGTATGTTGAAAAATACTTTTCTTGCACCGATTTTATTATGTAGATTTTAGTATGTTTGTGCACTAAAATACGACTCAAATATAATAATTCAAATTCATGGCTGTAAATCAACAAATTAAAATCTTTACTGGCGATGCAACTCGCTATCTTACCGAAGAAATTGTAAAAAATTATGGTATCACAATGGGCGAATCGTCGGTTGTTCGTTTTAGTGACGGCGAATTTGAACCTCGTTTCGACGAATCGGTGCGTGGCATTGACGTATATATTGTGCAATCCACTTTTCAGCCGTCCGATAATTTAATGGAATTGCTTTTACTGATTGATGCAGCAAAACGAGCATCGGCACGCCAAGTTACAGCAGTAATTCCTTATTTTGGATTTGCACGTCAAGACCGCAAGGAAAAATCGCGTGTATCAATTGGAGCAAAACTGATGGCAAATTTGCTTACCACTGCCGGTGTTGACAGGATTATTACAATGGATTTACATGCAGGTCAAATTCAAGGTTTTTTCGATGTTCCGGTTGATCACCTCTATGCATCGGGAATTTTTATACCTTATTTGTTAGAGCAAAATATTCCCGACTTGCTTATAGCTGCACCCGATATGGGTGGCACCAAACGGGCAAAAGCATACGCAAAACTGTTAAATGCCGAATTGGCAATTTGCCACAAAACCCGCACAAAAGCAAATGTGGTGGATTCTATGGAAATTATAGGAAACGTGGAGGGTAAAAACGTGATTATTGTAGACGATATGATAGACACCGCCGGAACTATTACCATGGCAGCCAATTTGGTTATGCAAAATGGTGCTCAAAGCGTACGAGCACTTGCTACACACGCCGTGTGCTCGGGTCCTGCATGGGAACGAATTGAGAAAAGCGCAATTTCGGAATTACTCGTTACCGACACTCTTCCCAATCCACAATGTTCTAAAAAAACTACTATCCTTTCTTGCGCACCGTTTTTTGCAGATGCAATTTCTAAGATTTTTAATAATGAATCGGTAAGTACTACTTTTATTGCAATGTGACATTAGACACAAGACTACTAAACTTGTTAACTTATAAACTTGTTAACTTACAAACTAATATGCAAGCATTTATATTTTTAGCTCCCGGCTTTGAAGAAATCGAAGCTATTACCGTAATCGACGTTTTGCGTCGAGCCGGTATTGAAGTGGTAACCGTTTCTATTCCCGATGAAGATGATGATGAATTTTGGGTAGAAGGAGCGCATGGGATTTCCGTATTCAGCGATATTGATTTTGAATATGCTAATTTTAAAGAAGGCGACATACTGATTTTACCCGGAGGACAACCCGGAACCAACAATTTGAATGCACACAACGGTTTGAAACGTATTGTACAGGAATATTACGACCAAAAAAAATGTATAGCAGCTATTTGTGCAGCTCCGCTTGTGCTTGGCGAAATGGGATTACTCAAAGGGAAAAAAGCAACTTGCTATCCGGGCTACGAATCGCAATTAATTGGTGCTGAATACATAAAAGACCAAACAATTGTGGTTGACGGAGATATAATTACAGCAAACGGACCGGGCGCAGCATTGGAATTTGCTCTTGCCGTGGTTGCAAAAGTCAAAGATACCGAAACAGCACAAACATTGGCATCGCAGATGATGGTTAGAAAATAAGAGATGTACAATCCTGCGCGCTATTCACACACATTAGACGAACTCCGAACGCAGGGAAATTTCCGTTTTTTGCGAAGTTCCGTTCCCCACAATTGCATCAATCTCAGTTCCAACGATTATTTGGGCTTGTGCAACGATGGCGAATTGTATAATCGGTTTTTAGACGAAAATTCAACCCGCTCCTACTCTTTTTCAGCTGCGTCGTCGCGCTTGCTCACCGGCAATTGTGCCGAATACGGCGAATTGGAACATCGTTTATGTCAATTATTTCACCGAGAAGCTGCTTTGGTGTTCAATAGCGGCTATCATGCCAATTGTGGAATTTTGCCCGCACTTGCCGGTAAAAACGATTTAATTGTTGCCGACAAATTGGTGCACGCAAGCATTATCGACGGCATTCGTTTGGCTCACTGTGATTTTGAACGCTTTCGTCATGCCGATTATGCACATTTGGAACGAATTTTACACGAAAAGCACAACACATACGAGCATATTTTTATTGTCAGCGAAAGCATTTTCAGTATGGACGGCGACTGTGCCGATTTGAAAAAACTTGTAGAACTAAAACAAAAATACAACTGTCTGCTGTATATTGACGAAGCACACGCTTTTGGCGTGCGTGGCGCACAAGGACTTGGCTTAGCCGAAGAACAGGGCGTAATTGCCGATATAGACCTGCTTGTGGCAACATTTGGCAAAGCAATTGCATCGGTAGGTGCTTTTGTAGTGTGCAACAAAATACTGCATTCATACTTAATCAATCATTCGCGAACGCTTATATTCACTACTGCACTTCCGCCCATCAATATTGC
>JAISIO010000070.1 GCA_031262005.1 Bacteroidales bacterium | reverse complement strand
AGTGTCATTCCTTTGGCATCGTCGCTTATGCGTATCATATTGTTACCTGGCGTTTGAATAGTAATTTCTTTTTTTTCATTTTCAAACTCAATTTTCATGTTCGACTTGGTGGTAATGGCGTGTATGTTGTTTTTCTTTTCAATAGAGTAGGGCATTTGCTGTTTACTGCTGTATAAGCCGCCTAAAATCACGGGAAAACAAGGATCGTTGTTAAAAAAGGCAATTGCTACTTCGTCGCCCACATCGGGAATGGCGAATGCGCCGTATCCGTTGCTTGCCCTGAAGGAAGTGAACCGTGCCCACACCTTGTTGTTTGCCGTGCCGAGTATGGGAATTTCTACTTGAATCTTATTCTCGCCGTCGGGATCTTCGTCTATTTTGCTTACTTTTCCAATGTGTATTCCTTGAATACCTGGTAATAGTCCCGATGTGGAAGGTGCGGCAACTTCGGGTTTTTCGGCGATGTTTTCAAAACTAAGTCCCAATCCGGCAGTGCTTGTCCACACGCCGTTTTTGATTTCGTGTTCCACATACCCTATGTAAGCCGTGCCGTTGAAACGCTTGCCAAGTCCTGCTAACTCTATTGTGTTGCCGTGCAGAGCTTTGGACGAGCCTACAAATTTGCATGAACCTTGAATGCGAGCGAGTCCTGCTTTTACCAGTTGAGAATCTGCCCATGCTTGCAATGTGCTTTCTTCGGCGCACACCGTTTGTAACACTGTTTTTTTTGTTCCAACTGCTTCCGATAATTCAGAGAGCGACACATCTCCTTGTTTGTTCAAAGAGGGGTTTACGCCCGAAACTTTTACCATTTCCTGTTTTGCCGCATTCCATGCCGCAGCTTCTATACCGCCTTGCGCATCAGATGCCGATAACTGTCCGTTGAAGGCGATTAAATCGCTACCGTATGTTATTCTAAGTGCGGCAGCCGACGATATGTCAGGCTTTTTTACGCTCATAGTTGTACCTTCGGTGATCACAACCAATCCATTGGCATCGGCGCGGGAACGTACAAAATCCCAATCGGAGACGTAGTATTGCACTAGTTCGTTGTATTTGGTTTTAGTTGCATCTACTGTTGGCGCAATGGGGCTGTAGTTTTTTATAATTTCTTGTATGGCTTCGCTGTCTTTCTTTTTGGTAAATAGATTGTTTTTGCGGGCTAAAGTCATAGGGTAGGCATAGTCGAAACATTCTATGTGCAGGGTACTTGCGTTTTTGTCTTCTACTATAAAACTGTGGTTTACTACTATTCCTTCAAAAATGGAATTTTCTTCACTTCCGTAGCCTGCTTCAATGCGAATGCTTTTACCCAGAGCAAAAGAATCGTTGTCGCTTTCGGGAACTTCACTTGTGGGCATATCGCCTGCCGAGAAAATCAATTTTGCTTTTCCAATACGGTTTACTCCTTTGTAAATGTATATCGAAATCAGTCCGAAGAGAGTGGACGAAATTACCGTTCCTTCGCTGTAAACCGATATGCGAAGTGCGCCGTCCGAATTTTTAATAGGTGAATCTGCCATAATTTTATTTAATTGAGAATTGAAAAAATTCTGTAAATGTAGGTAGCTCTGACGGGAAATATTTTGTCCTTACATTCTCACAAGTGGTGGAAATAGTATTGTTGTTCCGGGTTTTATATTCAGAAATCCCGTCAGGTGATTGTGTAGGGCAACATCGGTGCAGTATGTAGAATCGCCGTAAATTTTACTGCACCAGTAGGGAATGCTTTCGCCAGCTTTGAGTATAATACTATGCGTCATATCGGGCGAAGATTTGTTCGCTTTGGTTTCGGCTTCGGGCAGTTCAATGCTGTCGGAAAAAGAAACACTGACCTTTACACGCAACGGTTCTCCCGATGGGGCAAATAATGTATAGTTATAATTCAATGTTGTTAAGTGGCATTTGAACATAAAAGTACCCCAGCTGATAATCAAATTATTAGGTCGATGTTTGCTGCCTGAATACAGAAACACTACTTTTTCAAAATGTGTTATTGTATCGCTGATTGATTCTTTGGGGTAAGCTACACCGGTGGCATCTAACACGAAATCGAAATTCAATGAAGAAGGAGCGTACTTATCAAATTTTTCGGGATTAGCACCACTGCCTGTTGTATCAATTGATTGATATTTGATTTCTTTGTTAAATTTCAATGTTTCCGGATTGATCTTCAGCGTAAAACTATCACTGTTGTCATCAACCGTAATCACCATTTTTGTTAATGTGTTGCTCATGTTACAGTAAGTTCTTTATAACAAAATTCCAGTGTTTCTATAGCTATTTGATTTTTTTCGGCATCGAATCCCTCAGTTTCTATTTTTACCGGATAGGCACCGCTACAAAACCACGAACGCAAAGGTTGCCCGTTAGCATTCAGCAGTTTTACAATAATGTTTTGAATTGGTATTGCCACCGCAAAATCTAAGTTGAACACATTTTGTAGCCACGTTTGTAATGCCAATTCATTAGCACTGTCTGTTTTTCGCACAGCACTTTTGAGTAGCAAGTTGGAGTGTTTTACACCTTTGGGCAACGTATGTCCATAGTTATTCAGTCCGCCTTCCTTAATGGTTTCGGTTTCAATTTCTGCAGTCAATCCAGAAACTTCTTTGAAGGTGAGTTCGCCTATTTCAGGCTTACCCAGAAATTCCACACTGAAATAAAATGCTACCGGTAAACTCCAATCATCAGCCATTTGCAATTGTCAATCCTTCGTGGGCAACTTCAAGTGTTTCTACTGCTACTTCGTTACCGTCCGATTTCAGATCGGTGCCCGTAATCTTAGTAGGCCATGCATTTTTGAGCGTCCATACCATTGTGGGAGCTCCGGCTTCGTCCAACAGTGAAATGGTTACCGGCTGCCGCTCTATGGTGTTTAGCTTAATTTTGTTAAACCAATTCCAGAACTTGTTGTCGCCTTTGAAAATACCTTTTTTCAAAGTAATATTTCCATATTTTTTGATACCGGGCATTTTGATAGTCGAAAAATCGGGACTATTTCCATGCCGGTATTCAATGATTTGTGCTTCGACATCAAGTCCGGAAACTTCCTGAAATCCGGCTTCCAAACCGCTTACTTCTACCTTAAAGTAAAACTTGGGTAGAGGCCATACATTGTCTTGTGCTTCTCCTGCCATAACTTTTTAATTTATATTTCTAATTTGTTTTGCTATTTTTCTAAACAACCGTTACCTTTTTCCTATCTTTTTATGGATAATACCCCCAAATGGGAGGAGAGAGGCTTAGCTTTTCTGCATTTGTTGTTGGAATGTGATTTCGATAAATTCTGCCGGACGGGTAATGGCTACTAATACAGTTATGCGCATAATTCCTTCGAGAATATCCTCGGGAGTCATAGTTTCGCCCAATCCGATATGAACGCTGTAGGCATCATCGGGAATAGCACCTGCAAGTCCGCCGCGCTTCCATATTCCGTTTAGAAAATTAGCAATCATGCTTTTTACGTTTATCCACGTATTTGCATCGTTAGGATCGAATACGTATGCTTTGGCGGCATTTCTAACCGATTCTTCGAGCATGAGCATAGTGCGGCGTACATTGATGTAACGCCAGTCGAGCGAATTGCCGTCGAGTGTGCGAGCTCCCCACACTTTAATACCTTCACCAGTAAAGAATCGAATGGCATTGACCGCTTTCCCGCTGATGGGAACATTAAGATCTTCTTGTTCTTCGTGCGACATATTAACCGACGGACTTATTACGCAGGCAATGCTTACATTGGCAGGTGCTTTCCACACGCCGCGACTGTTGTCTACCATAGTGTAAACGCCTGCCATAGCTGCCGAAACGGGAAGAACATTGAGTTGTGTGCGCATTTCTTTCATGGCTTCGTTATAAAACGGACTGATTTGCAAAAGAACCTTGTGTACGGTGTTTCTATCAACTTCCGATAGAGTATCTTCTGTCAATTTTTCGAGATATGGTGCGGCTTCCGGTTTATGTGCCAATTCTTTATCTAACTGCGCTTTCAATTCCGCTTTGTCTAAATTTACAAAACTCAATTCATTTTCTTGCACAACAGAAGTATTGAGCCAAGGATAATATGCTGCGCCATAATCAAGATAATTGCTACCGATGCCTTCGCGGAAATTATTTACAATATCGCCGTTGGGGTCTTTGCGATCTTTTGCTCCGCCATATACATCGACTATGGAAAAACGGTTTTTCATTACCGCCCCGCAGTGGTTCAGCATAGCGGTTTGTAAGGCGAAACAATCGTTAGCATTAGCTAAATTGACCGCTTCGGGAATAACTATCAGCGTAAGCTCTTGCTCTTTCACCAAAGGAGTAATGCCTGCTTCCAGTTTATCTTTTTCTATGCCGTTAGCAGTGTAATCGCCTACGGAAACAATATAGCACGCCCCGCCACCATTAGCATAGAACAACATCATATTGTAGTAAAATGTAAAATTGTCAGTTCGTACAATAGTTCCGTCGTCGTTTATTGTAAATTTCGGTATGGGAGCATTACCGAAATAACTGCGATATTCTGCCATTGAAGTAATTCGCCAAGGCACATTGAGCAGCGATTTACTGCCGTTTGCCGCTTTCTCGGTATAGCCGATAAATGCGGGTACTGCCGTGGGTGCTTCTACTACTGAATTGGGAAATGCGTTTTTTTCAACAACATACACTCCCGGTGTTTTCATTACAGCCATAAGTTTAATATTTTTAGAAAATTAATAATAAAAAAAAGTTGTTATTGTGTCGTTTGGACTTACAGGCGAAAATTGTTCGGAATGCGGAAGAGGTAGCATATTGCATATAATGCGCTCTCCATAATCGCGTATTTCACACAGTTTTATTTTTGCTTCCACACGTTTTCTCAACGGTATTTTTTCTTTTGAAACAAAACGCCACACTACAGGCATAGCGAATAGTGATATTTTTTCGGGCGGTTGGACGAATGAAAAATAATTTGTGTCATCAATCATGCGTAACTTCAAATCAGCTTTGCCATATTTTGGTATGCACAAATATTCAATATATTTATTCCTTGCTTTTATGTTGATTGTCATGTGTTTGATTTTGTTTTTTATGATGTGAGCAACGTCTATCACAATGCTTTTCCACACACCTACCATATTCGTATCAGCAACGGAAAAGGCTTCGTCTTTGTAGCAAACCTGCGTAACATAATGAAATTGACCGTCAATAGGTTGTATATTGAAGCGTAAATACGCCGTTTCGTCGGCAGACAAATTGCTGGTATGTTCGGTAAGTAACAAGCATTGACCCATAGATGTTTTCCATAGTATGTTGTTCCGTTTTAGTAAGTAGGCGGTTTCTTCATCGGGCACGAGCGTAGCAGGACAAGGAGTGTTGCCGAAGTATTCGTGGCGCAACTCTATAGACAGCCATTCTTCATAGTGTAGTGCGTTACCGGTGTCAATAGTTTTTCTCATTTTGTCGTCTTATAGGTGTTGTATTCTTGTGTTAATTCTATTAATCTCATTGCTATCAATCAGTATATTACGCATGAGGCAAAAAAGCGAGGGATAATATTGATTTCCGTTGATGCTCCATACATTCGACATCTCACTTGTAGAAAGATTGACTGGTTCCACTTGTATTTTAGTGTTTTTATCATGCAAAAAGAAATAATTGTTTGCTTGCAAAAAACCGGCAGAGGCTGAAATGGAGCGTAGTGCCATGCTATATTGTTTGGCATTGAAGCAAGCGGCAATCATTACATACAAGTTTAAGTTCCATTCCGGTGAAGAACTTTTCTGCATATTACCCGTTAAAGCTTGTCGTTGATTTGCAATTCCTCCGGCTGTCTCTCGTTCCACATTGGCAAGGAAAATATGTACTTTATTGTCGGGAATTGGCGACATAGAGTTGCTCATAACCGACTGTAACGACACAATGCCTTCCGTTAGGTTAAACACTCGCTTCAAATGTTCATCCAACAATTCGGAAAAGTTGATTA
>JAISIO010000050.1 GCA_031262005.1 Bacteroidales bacterium | reverse complement strand
CGAGCGGGAAAATCGTTTTGTAACAACAAAGAAATGAAAAAGAATATTTTTCTTGCGTGCCTTTCTGTATTAGCATTTTCGTATGCCGTAACTGCTCAAAATTCCACCGATGTGTTGGATAGCGTGCTTGTTACAACCAATAGTTCCGAAGTGTTCAATAGCGGCACAAAAAAACAAATCATAAGCGACAATAATTCGGCGCAGCTACGCTCCATGTCGTTGAGCGAATTATTGCTGCAAAGCTCTCCTTTATTGATAAAAAGTTCGGGAAGCGTGGGCGCAACAAGTAGTGTATCGCTGCGAGGAGCAGGAGCCGGTCGTTCGCAAATTTCGTGGGAAGGCTTTCCTATCAATTCCCTCACGGCAGGCGAAAACGATATTTCGCTTGTGCCGGCGCAGAGTTTCAATTACATTGCGGTGAACCATAGTGCCGTGGCTACGCAATTCGGTAGCGGCGCATTCGGCGGAGCTATTGAGTTACAGAACAAACCGCAATGGGACGAACAATTTACGGTGCAGGCAAGCGCAAGCGTTGGTAGTTTTGAAACCTATAAAACACAGGCAGGCGTGGCTCTGGGCAATGCAAAAGTGCATTACAATTCATCGTTCTTTTACAACCAAGCAGCAAGCAATTTTTCGTACTTCGATTACATTGCACAGCAAACGCGCACACGCCGAAATGCCGATTTTCGAGGCTATGGCACCACGCAGAATATTCACTTGCGTCCCACACAAAAAAGCACACTACACGGTTCGGTATGGTATCAGGTAAAAGACATGAATCTGCCATCAATTATGGGTAGTAATTCCAACAATATTGAACATCAAGTTGATTCAAGTTTGCGAACAATGCTGCACTTTCACTCTTTCTTCGGTAAAAGTTCGCTTTCCGTGCGAGTTGCCTATATATATGATTACCTGCGTTACACCAAAAAAGTTACGCCACAATCTGAAAAATATCTCACATACAGCGAAATTGAGTCAAACAGATTTTTGCAAGCGGCGCAATATCGCTATTATGCCACAGGACGCTTCACGCTCGATGCCGAGCTGCAAAGCAATTACAGCACAGCGCAAGCACTAAGCTATTATGCACCAAAGTCGGAATACTCTTTGGCGGGGATTGTGGCTGCTCGTTACATGGTAGGAAAATTTCAAAGTATGGCGTCGTTGCGCAAAGAATATAATACGCAATATAGTATTCCTCTGATTTTCAATATTGGGGTACAACAATATTTGTTTGCCAAACGAATGCTTGTGCGTGCCAATGTGGGAAGCAAATACCGCACGCCTACATTCAACGACTTGTACTGGGAAGGCTGGGGTAACCCAAATTTAAAACCCGAACACGGACACACTGCCGAAGCCGGCATGGTAGTAGATTGGCTCAAAACAAATAAAAATATACTTTCGAGTGATGTTACGGCATTTTTTTCAACCATTAATAACATGATAATGTGGGTACCCAACGGTGCCGTGTGGAATCCGCTCAATATAGCGCAGGCTCAGTTGCGTGGAGTGGAAGTACAACTTAATTATACAAAGAAATGGAAAACACTCACATGGAACAATTGCGCAAGCAGCGATTTCAATTTTTCGAGAATTACGAAAATTCATGCCGGCGACGATTCAAAATTGCTTAACCATGCGCTGTATTATGTTCCAAAAGTCAGTATCAATTACTCTCCAAGTATTGTGTACAAACATTTTGAAATCGGTGCAGCAGTCAATAGGCAAAGTGCTCGCTACTTTGACCTTTCACAACAATTAGATGCGTTTACACTTTTTGATGCGTTTGTGGGCTATACCCACTCATGGAAAAAAATAACTCTTGCCGGCACTCTTGTGTGTAAAAATATATGCAATACAGCTTACGAACTTTCTCGTTCATTTCCTATGCCCGGCAGGTATTGGGAAATCAATTTGAGATTAATGGTTAATGATTAGAGGTTAATGGTTAGAGTATAGAGTATAAAGAGAAATCAACAAAGAATATCAATCGAATATCACAAAGTAAATATCAAAACAAGTAATAACTAAATTTTTATCATTATGAAACAATTACATTTTTTCTTTTTCGTTGCTCTTTGCAGCGTGTTAAGTTTTTCGGCTTGTAAACCCGATAAAGACCCACAACCACAAGGTGGAGCATATAGTAACGGGCATTTCGTAGTCTGCGAAGGATCATTTAACAACAACAATGCCGAAATTACGTTTATCGACGAAAATGGCTCTGTTACCGAACAAGTATTTAAAACAGTAAACAACCGTCCGCTCGGCGATGTATTACAATCACTTACTATTGTTGATAGTTTGGCATTTATTGTAGTGAACAATTCACAAAAAATAGAGGTGGTGAATTCCGGAACTTTCAAAAGTAAAAAAACGCTTAACGACGAAAGATTTACCTTTCCTCGTTATATTCAAAAATTGAACGACAACCAAATTCTTTTGACCAACGGAACCGGTTATGGAGACGATGCGGTGTTTGTAATCAACTCAAAAACATTTGAAATTGAACAAACTATTGCCACCGGTGCCGGACCAAATCAAATGATAGTGCACAACGGTAAAATTTTCGTTGCCAATTTTGGAGGATACACCAACGATAGCACCGTTACCGTAATCAATGCCGGCACGTTGAGCGTTGAACGCACAATCACCGTAGGTGATATGCCCGCAGGAATGATTTTGGACAAAGACGGAAATATTCTCATTCTGTGTAAAGGTTTAACAACCTACGATGCAGAATGGAATGAAACACCGGTAAGCAATTCAAAGATTGTAAAACTCAATACCACAACTCTTGTAGCAAAGGATATGTATCAGTATGACCGTCAAATTAAAAACTTTTCATCGAATTTGATAAGCTACGCCAACAATACCTTGTATGTGTTAGACGATGATGCTGTATATAGTTTTGGCAGCGATTTCGGCGCACCGCAAAAAATTGTTGATGGCGGTTTCTACGGCATAAGCATCATTGGCACCGATATGTGGTTGTGCGATAGCAATCCTACCGCTCCTCGTGTAGTACAATACTCGTTAAGCGGAGCAAAAATAGCAGAATATACTACCGCTCCTTTCCCGAATGCAGTGGTGGAGAGTAAATAGAAGTTAAAGAAGTTAAAGGTGTTAGCTCTACACTCTACACTCTAATCACTAACCATTAACCACTAAACTGTCGTTGAGGTTCTCGAAGCCACTTTGTTTTCAACAATAATACCGAAGCGAATTAGAATTGATTCTGATTCGCTTCGGCATATATATAGACTACGTTATTTTAAAATTTCTCGGTCTAAATCTCTTGCAAAGTATAGGGTTTTTCAGGGTTAAATTTTCTCATGAGAGGTGAATTGTTCAAATTTTATTGTTATATTTGGACAATTTTTTTACAAGAAAATTTTTTACACATTTTTTATCTTTATGAATTCGTTTTTCCAAAAAATTACAACGATTAGTGCCGCTTTGGCAATTTCGTTTGCAGCATTAGCACAACCCACATGGAATAGAGTTGATTATACGGCAACTATGGCGTTTATTGGCGAAGTTAAAATAAATGACTATGATGCAAGCTTCCCCCGAATTGTGCAAGAAAATGATTACATAGGTGCTTTTGTGGGCAATGAATGCCGCATGATTGCAAAAGTTGTGAGTTATGATTCTAAACTCTATGTATCGAGCGTTATTCATGGCGGCGATATATTTTTAGTTGCCAATAGCGGCGAACTGCTGGAATTTAAACTTTGGAATTCTACTGCTAATGAAGAAGTTGCATCAACAATAAAAGGCACGTTACTTTCAAAACCTAACGACGAAATTTTGACCTACATAATCGGTCAGCCGAATAAAAATGCCAATGTGCAGTCGCTTGCAATAGCCGGACGCTCATTAAATCCCGCATTTTCAAATGAAGAGAAAAGCTACGAAATAACATTTGAAGCAGGGGCAGAATTACCTTCGCTTGCCGATATTTCTGTTATTCTTACCGATTCTCGAGCAACGTACGATGTAACATTACCATCTGATTTTGAGAATGATAACACAATAACACTTACCGTTACAGCCGAAGACGGAAGCACACAATCTACGTTCAGCATTACTTGCATTCAATCAGCTTGCGCAACTCCTGCGCCGGTGGTTGCAAACAATGCTGTTCAAGCCTGCGTAGGCGACGAAGCTCCCGTACTAACCGCAACAGGCGAAAACTTACAATGGTACGAAGGCGAAACGCCATTAACCGCTGCGCCAACAATAAGCACGGCAAGCGCAAGCACCGCAACATATTTTGTTACACAAACCGATGGTTGCGAAAGTGCCAAAACTCGTGTCGATGTAGTTGTAAATGTGCTGCCAACGGTTACAATTACGGCTGATAAAGCCGAAGTGTTAAGCACCGAAGAATTGGAACTTACACTTGTTCCCGCTACCGGCGGAACGCTAAGCGGCAGCACCGGCGTTGTAGGTCTGACTTTTGACCCAAGTAAATCGGCTTTTGGCGAACAAACGCTCTCATATTCTTACACCGATGCCAAAGGTTGTACAAATAGCGACAACGTTACAATTCTTGTAAAAAATGGTGTAATTGCTGCACCAACGCTTGACAACACTACCGTGAATGTTTTGGTGGGCGACCAATCGCCTGTGTTAGAAGCAACTGCGGACGGTACAATTACATGGTACGATGAAAACAAAAACAAATTAGGCGAAGGTGCAGAATTTCAAACAAACATAGATACCGACACAGAAGGAACTCATACCTATTTTGTTTCAAATACGGTTGATGGCGTT
>JAISIO010000040.1 GCA_031262005.1 Bacteroidales bacterium | reverse complement strand
ATTCTGCACAGCAAAGAAGAAAAGGCTATAAACTACAAGTTTTTTTAGTGTTTTCATACAAATGAATAAAATATATACTCCCGTATATACGTATTTAGGAATTGAAATAGTATTTTTGGTGTGCTAAAATACTAAAAATAAATTTTCTATACCTAATTATAGTACGGTATAAAAATATAAATTTCAATACGTTGTTTGTTACCGGCTCTCTCAAAAAAAAGTCTCTGCGAAAAACCATACCCTCTCAAAAAAATTAAAATCAATGAATTGGCGTTTTCTTTGTTTTGTTTTTCTCAGTTGTGCATCGGTGGAATTATATGCACAGTCGGTAGATTTTTCGCAAACACCAAGCAATTATATTTATACCAATCCTGCATTTGCCGGCAATAATAATTGCCCCACGCTGTATACTTCATACCGTATCAAACACTTTGGCGAAGGTAATTTGTTTTCCACCAATTTTTTGTCGTTCGATAATTATGCAGCTTCTCTCAATACCGACATTGGTTTTACACTTGTGCACGACATTCAAAATTCCATATTTCAAACCAGCGGAATGTCTGCAATTGTGGCAAAAGACATACTTATTGCCAAAGGCGTAATGCTCAAATACGGACTTGGACTTGGGTATTTTTTTAGCAACATTAACAAAGAAAATCTCGTATTTTCCGATATGATTAATCCGTTTACGCCCGAAATAGGCACGTCAGGCGAAGACTTATCTACGCAGAAACAACATTTATACGATATAGAACCTTGTCTTTTACTCTATACCTATAATATATATGTAGGCGTTACCGCAAAACACATACAAGAATATTTCAGGAAACAAAGCTACACAAATCCTTTGCACGCCACGATTTCTATTCATGCCGGAGGATACTTTGAAACAAGTCGCGGCGCAAGCCTTCGATATTTGTTCCAATGGTATCCACATCTCAATATTTGCATAGCTCCAAGTTCATCGTACACGCAACTCGGCATGAGAGTTCAGAAGAATGTATTTGAATTTGGTGTGGCATTTCGAGAAAATTTTTCATTTAATGCAGAAAGTTTTATCTTTTTTGTTGGTTTAGTTCAAAAAAAGTATAAATTTGCATACAATTGTGATATTACATTAAATGCACGTAAACAAAATTATTGGAATACACACGAAATTTCGTTCAGTTATACGTTTGATTGTAAAACACAAAGGAAAAAATTAGGCGCAGTGCAATCACCGCGAGGCTAAAAAGAAGAAATGTAAAACATTAAAAATAATATAATTAGAAAACAAATATCAATTAAATTTAATAGTATGAGTAATAAAAAGCTTTTTCTTTATTCATTAGTAGCAGGCGTTTTTGTTTTAGGTGCTTGTTCAAAAGAAGTTTCAAACAGCACAGGGTGGAACTATAATGACTCTAAAAACGGAGGTTTTCAAAAATATGACGACTATTTTGAGCAAGAAACAGGTCCGGGACTTGTGCTTATTGAAGGTGGTTCGTTCATGATGGGGCAAGTACAACAAGATGTTATGTACGATTGGAACAATGCAACACGCAAAGTAACTGTCTCGTCTTTTTATATGGATGAAACTGAAGTTAAAAACCTTGACTATCGTGAATATTTGCATTGGATAGGTCGTGTGTTTTCTGAAAATAGAGAAGTATATTGGGCTGCATTACCCGATACTTTGGTATGGCGCAACAAATTAGCTTACAACGAGCCAATGGTAGACCACTATTTCCGCCATCCGTCATATCAAAATTATCCGGTAGTAGGTGTAAGTTGGACTCAAGCATCGGATTACTGCATTTGGCGTACCGACCGAGTAAACGAGCGCATACTTATCCGCGAAGGTGTATTAAGTGAAAATATTGACCAAGCGGGAACAGAAAATTTCAATACAGAAGCCTATTTGAACGGTTTGTATGAAGGTGCTGTTCGTGCTAACGTTGAAGACTATAACCCAAACAACAGCGAAGGAACTCGTCCTGTACGTGAAGAAGACGGTATTCTTCTTCCAAAATATCGACTTCCAACCGAAGCTGAATGGGAATTTGCAGCATTGGCTCTTATTGGTAATTCGGTAGACGAACGTATTTACGAACGTAGAATTTATCCTTGGAATGGTCACTACACCCGTAATCCGGAAGTAAAACAACGCGGTAGAATGATGGCGAACTTCACACGCGGTAGAGGAGACCAAATGGGGGTTGCAGGTAGATTGAACGATGCTGCGGATATAACAGCTCCTGTGTTATCTTACTGGCCTAACGATTATGGATTATACTGCATGGCAGGAAATGTAAATGAATGGGTATTAGACGTATATCGTGCTTATTCTTCCGAAGATGTGCAAGAATTCCGTCCATTCCGTGGTAATGTATTCTCAAAATACAGACTTGGAGAAGAGGGTAAAGGAACATTTGAAGAACGCGATTCTTTAGGTCGTATGTGGAAAGATCCTGTTACCACAGAAGATGCATTTGGACGCACTAACTATCGTCAAGCCGATAATATTAATTACTTAGATGGCGATCGCCAATCGTCAATTGACTATGCAGATGTGCCGGAAGTTGAGGAAGGTGAAGAAGGTGTTGTAGAAACCGGTTCTTCTCTTATGTATCAACAAGTAAATGGCGAAACACGCGAAACATTGTATGCCCAGGAAGGTTGGTTCACATTGGTAAACGACCACTCGCGAGTATATAAAGGTGGTGGCTGGAGAGATCGAGCATACTACTTAGCTCCGGGTTCACGTCGCTTCTTAGATCAAGATAAAGCTGCCGATGACTTAGGTTTCCGTTGTGCTATGACTCGTGTTGGAAAACCAACTGCATATTAAAAAATATAACTGTTCAAAAAAAAAAGCCCCATTCGGGGCTTTTTTTTTGAACTATACTCATCGTTTATCGATTCCGATTGTTAATAAATTCTTATTATTTCAATCAAAAAATCGGTCGTTCACCCAATTAAAATGCGTACATTCGCTGTATATTTTTCAATAAGAACATTAAATTAAATTATTGCAGTATAATACACTGCAAATCATTACGATAAACAAAAAATATGAGCGAAGAAATAAAAGCACCGAAAGAATATTCTGCTGATAGTATTCAGGTATTAGAAGGTTTGGAAGCGGTACGCAAACGTCCGGCGATGTACATTGGCGACATTGGCGAAAAAGGTTTACACCACTTGGTTTATGAAGTTGTAGACAACTCTATAGACGAGGCTATGGCTGGCTACTGTAAAAATATTTCGGTAACAATTAATCCCGATAATTCTATTACCGTAGAAGACGATGGGCGCGGTATTCCGGTGGATATGCATCCAAAAGAAAAAAAATCGGCACTTGAAGTAGTAATGACCGTGCTGCATGCCGGAGGTAAATTCGATAAAGATTCATATAAAGTTTCTGGTGGTTTGCACGGTGTTGGGGTTTCGTGCGTAAATGCTCTTTCGAGTCACATGACCACCACTGTATGCAGAAACGGAAAAATGTATCGCCAAGAATATCAATGTGGAGTACCAATGTACGCAGTGAAAGAAATCGGCACTTCGGATAAACGAGGAACTACACAGACTTTTCTTCCCGACCGCACTATTTTCATACACCATGAATATAAATATGAAACACTTGCGGCTCGTTTGCGAGAATTATCATATTTAAATGCTGGTATCCTAATCTCGCTTACCGATACTCGCGAAACATTGGAAGATGGCTCGTTCCACAGTGAACAATTCTATTCCAGCGAAGGGTTAAGTGAATTTGTACGCTTTTTGGAGGGAACCCGCGAACGACTTATCGAAGAAGTAATTCACATAAATACTGAAAAATTCGGTTCTCCTGTGGAAATCGCCATGACATATAATACATCATTTAGCGAAAATATTCACTCATACGTCAATAATATTAACACTATAGAAGGCGGTACTCACGTTGCCGGTTTTCGTCGTGCACTTACTCGAACACTCAAAAAATACGCCGAAGACAATAAATTGCTCGACAAACTTGAAAAACAAAAGATAGAAATTGATGGTAATGACTTCCGTGAGGGTATGACTGCCGTAATTTCGGTGAAAGTTGCCGAGCCGCAATTTGAGGGACAGACTAAAACCAAGCTCGGCAACAACGAAACTATGGGTGTGGTGGATCAAGCTGTAGGCGAAGCTCTTGGAAATTATTTGGAAGAACATCCGAAAGAGGCAAAAACGATCGTTGAAAAAGTAATACTTGCGGCTATGGCTCGCCACGCTGCACGCAAAGCTCGTGAAAATATTCAGCGCAAAAATCCAATGTCGGGTGGTGGGTTGCCCGGTAAACTTTCGGATTGTTCAAGCCGTAATCCTGAGAAATGCGAATTATTCTTAGTCGAAGGAGATTCTGCAGGTGGTACGGCAAAGCAAGGGCGCGATCGTGAATTTCAAGCAATTCTACCGTTAAAAGGTAAAATTTTGAATGTCGAGAAAGCTATGATGCACAAAATATTTGAAAGCGAAGAAATTAGCAATATTTTTAAAGCACTTGGTATTACTATTGGAACTGAGGAAGACAGCAAAGCTATCAATCTCGAAAAATTACGTTATCATAAAATTATAATCATGTGTGATGCCGACGTAGACGGTAGCCACATTGAAACCTTGATAATGACCCTATTCTTCCGTTTTATGAAAGAATTGATAGAATTTGGTCATTTATACATTGCTGCTCCCCCACTCTATTTGGTAAAATCAAAACGTAACAAACAAGAGCGTTACTGCTGGACGGAAGAAGATAGGATTGCTGCTATAGAAGAACTTTCAGGCGGAAAAGAAGGCGGTGTAACCATTCAGCGTTACAAAGGTCTTGGAGAAATGAATGCCGACCAGTTGGCAGATACCACCATGAATCCGGCAAACCGTACACTAAAACAAGTTACCATAGAAAGCAGTGCCGAAGCCGATCGCATTTTCTCTATGCTTATGGGCGAAGACGTTGCTCCGCGCCGTGAATTTATTGAAACTAATGCTAAATATGCAAATATAGATGCTTAAAATAATAATAAATGCTTATATTACCCTGTAACCATTTATCATTAACCACCGATAATTAACCATTAATCATTAACAATTAACCATTAAATATATGGAATTTATAGTATCAACTTCGGAACTTTTGGCTCAACTGAACATTGTAAAATCAGTTATCAACTCAAAAAATTCACTTCCTATTTTAGATAATTTTTTATTTAATCTTAACGGAAATACCCTAAAAATTGCAGCATCGGATTTGGAAACCACGCTCAATACCGAAATGCAACTTTCTAATGCAAAAGGCGATGGCACTATTGCTATTGACGCAAAACGTTTGACCGACTTGTTAAAAGAATTTACAGATCAGCCCTTAACTTTTAAGATAAATTTGGACAATTATCAAATAGACATTCTTTCTACAAGTGGTAAATTCAGTATTGTAGGTCAAAATGGCGATGAATTTCCAAGATTACCACAATTGGAAGAAGAATTTTCATCAGTAACAATTGATTCCGAAATTATGCAAAAAGGTATTGCAAGCACACTCTTTGCTACCGGCGACGATGATATGCGTCCCGTAATGAACGGTATTTTAGTGGAATTAACAACCGAACATTTCCGTTTTGTTGCTACCGATTCTCATAAATTAGCTCGCTACACTCGTAGTGATATTAAGTCGGACAAAGATGCTTCTTTCATTTTACCGAAAAAAACTGCTAATATTCTTAAAAATATTCTTGCTAAAGACGGTAATTCTATCACGGTGGAATTCGATAGCAAAAATGCTTTCTTCAATCTTACCAACTATCGTATGGTTTGTCGATTGATTGAAGGAAAATACCCTGCTTATCAAGCTGTTATACCAACACAAAATCCCAATAAATTAGTGGTTGATAGAACCGATTTTTACAATAAGCTAAAAATTGTATCGCTGTTTGCAAATGCGGCAAGCAATTTGGCAAAATTGGAAATGGGTGGAACAAATCTGCTTCTCTCAGCACAAGATATTGATTTTTCATCATCGGGACAAGAACAATTGAATTGCCAATACGATGGCGAAGAAATGACAATTGGTTTTAAATCGAAATTTTTGCTTGATATTTTACAAAATATCAATAGCGTAGAAGTGTGTATGCAACTCTCTGATGCCGTGCGTGCCGGATTGATTATGCCAATGGAACAAGAGGATGAAAACGAAGATATTTTGATGCTTTTAATGCCAATGATGGTATAATGAGGAGACGAGGTTTTAGGGACGAGGAGACAAGGAAATAAAACTATCCTTGTCTCCTCGTTTTCTAATTTCTTGTTTCTAATAAAAACTTTATTCTTATGAACTTGAACCTAACCCGCCCCTTAGTATTTTTTGATTTAGAAACTACCGGAATCAATATTGTTACTGATAGAATTGTAGAAATTGCCCTACTAAAAGTGATGCCAAATGGTAGCGAACACAAACACACCTATAGAGTAAATCCCGAAATGCCAATTCCAAAACAAGCATCGGAAATACACGGAATTTATGATGCCGATGTTGTGGACAAACCTACGTTTAAGGAAATTGCTCGGGAAATTGCTCAACTGATGAGTGATTGCGACATTGCCGGTTACAATTCCAACAAATTCGATATTCCGTTGCTCGCCGAAGAGTTTAATCGTGTGAATATAGATTTTAATTGGGCAAAAGCAAAATGTATTGATGTACACGTATTGTTTTTGAAAAAAGAAGCTCGCACGCTTTCGGCTGCATATCAGTTTTATTGCAACAAAGATTTAACCAATGCGCACTCTGCTGATGCCGATACTTTGGCAACCTACGAAGTACTCAAAGCGCAACTTGATCGCTATCCTGATATGGAAAATTCAGTAAAATTTCTCAGTGAATTTACTGCTCATACTAATAATGCCGATTTTGCCGGACGAATTATTTTCAACGATAAAAAACAAGAGGTGTTCAATTTTGGAAAATACAAAGGACAGATTGTTGAAGATGTATTCCGCAAAGACCCAAACTATTACGCTTGGATGATGCAAGGTGAGTTTCTTTCAAATACCAAGCAGGTGATTACGGCAATAAAATTGCGAGGCATGGGTAAATAAACAAAAAAATCTGCTTTACAGCAGATTTTTTTGTACATAGTAAACACGAACACTTATACCCTAACAAAGTACACTCCGTTGTCTATTGTTTTTCGTTTACTCAGCAGTAGCCCCATGTTCATTTGGATTGTAAAGCATGGCTGTGCACAAACAGAGACGCCCATTTGTTCGTTGGAGTATATCATAATTTGCACAAGTTTCACAGCCTTTCCAAAAACCTTTATCGGTAGTAATATCAGCATAACTTGCAGCCCGATACCCTAAATCGGAATTGATTTTTATAACAGCTCCACTGGTAGTAAGTCCAAAAATTTTCGCCTGAGAGAAGTTTTTTCGAGCATGGTTAAAAAGCTCTTTTTTCAAGAGAGTTGCAATCCCCTTTCCTCTAAACTCAGGTTTTACAATAAGTCCCGAAGTTACCACATATTCTCCATTTTGCCATGTATCTATATAACAAAATCCTGCAAGAGTTTTATCATCACGTTTAAGTGCAAGCACAGCTTTATTTTCCCTTATTTTTGTACGAATATGCTCGGGAGAACGTTGAGCAAGCCCTGAATTTTTTGCTTGCGATGCCTCTAAAATTAATTGTGAAATTTGTTCCGCCCACATTTCACTATCTGCTGCTGTTGGAAATACAACTTCAAATTCCTTGCCATTTTCCATTATTCTACCTTCTTTTATTGTCATTTGTTATTATTAGCCAAACAATATACTACTCGTTTAGAGGCTTTTCAATCGTTTTTTCAAAACTTCAATTTTTCCAAGTGCATCGGCTTGTTTTTTGCGTTCGCCTTCTACTACTGCCGCAGGAGCACTTGTTACAAAGCGTTCATTCGATAATTTTTTCTCTACCGATTGCAAAAATCCTTGTATGTAAGTAAGTTCGGCTTGAATTTTTTCGCGCTCTTCTTCAATATTTATTTTCTGTGCAAGCGGAATGAAATATTCCACGGCACCCACACGAAATGAAACTGCATCGGCAACATCTTCGTTTGTTAGACTGATTTCCGAAATATTGGCAAGTTTTTTCATCAAAACAAACGCAAATGCTTTTTCGCAATCAAGTCCTTTGATATATAATTGTATTGTTTCTTTGAATGCAATATTTTTGTCTTTACGCACACCACGAATGCCGGCAATAATGTCTTTCACCTCATCATACTGTTTCAACAATTCGGCATCGAAGGTTGTGTATACAGGAACTTGTTGAACCATAATACTTTCGCCTTCGTTACGAACTGCCAAATAGTGCCAAATTTCTTCGGTAATAAACGGCATAAATGGGTGTAGGAGTTTTAAAATTTCATCGAAAAATGCAATTGTTGTTGCGTAGGTTTGTGCATCAATTGGTGTTCCATATTCAGGTTTCGCAATTTCAAGATACCATGCCGAAAATTCGTCCCAAAACAATTTGTACACCGTCATCAAAGCTTCGGAAATGCGATAGTGTTCAAATTGTTCTTTAATTTGCAATGCTGCTTCGTTGATTTTTTCACGCATAGCGGCAATTCCTGCTTTGGCATATTCGGGTTGCGCAATTGTGTTATCAACGTTCCACCCTTGCACCAAACGAAATGCATTCCAAATTTTAGAAGAAAAATTTCGTCCCTGCTCGCACAATGCCTCATCGAAGTGAATATCATTACCGGCAGGCGCAGCAAGCATCATACCCATACGCACTCCGTCGGCACCATATTTTTCAATCAATTCAAGCGGTTCCGGCGAATTTCCGAGTTGTTTACTCATTTTCCGCCCCAATTTATCGCGTACAATCCCTGTAAAATACACATTCGAGAAACATTCCTTGTGGCGATACTCATAACCCGACATAATCATACGAGCCACCCAAAAGAAAATAATATCAGGTCCGGTAACAAGGTCGTTTGTAGGGTAATAATAATTGATTTCATCATTATCGGGATTGTTTATGCCATCGAAAACAGAAATAGGCCACAACCACGATGAAAACCATGTATCAAGGCAGTCTTCATCTTGACGCAATTCTTCAATCGACAAAGGATAATTAACCACAGACAACGCTTTTTGATAGGCAGCTTCTTTCGTTGCACCTACCACAAACCCACCTTGCGGAAGATAGTAGGCAGGGATTTGATGTCCCCACCACAATTGGCGGCTAATGCACCAATCTTTAATATTGGTCATCCAATGGCGATAGGTGTTTTTGAATTTTTCGGGATAGAATTTGATTGTATCGTTTTCCACATTTTCAAGCGCAGGTTTTGCCAATTCTTCCATTTTCAAAAACCATTGCATTGAAAGTTTTGGCTCAATGGCAACGTGAGTGCGTTCCGAAAAACCTACTTTATTGGTGTATTGTTCCACTTTTTCCAACAATCCTGCTTCTTGCAAATCGTTTTCAATCTGTTTACGACAGTCAAACCTATCCATGCCTGCATATTGTGCACCGTTTTCGTTCAAGGTGCCGTTATCATTGAAAATATCAATTGACGGCAGGTTGTATTTTTCACCAAGCATATAATCATTCACATCGTGTGCAGGCGTGACTTTAAGGCAGCCTGTTCCAAATTCCATATCAACATATTCGTCCTCAATTACGGGAATTTCACGATTGATAAGTGGTACAATTACTCGTTTGCCTTTCAAATGAGCGGTTTTCGGGTCGTTAGGGTTGATACACATTGCCGTGTCGCCCATTATGGTTTCGGGGCGAGTGGTGGCAACAACGGCGAAAGCATTTTCTCCCACGATTCTATACCGTAAATAATACATTTTCCCCTGTTGCTCTTTGTAAATTACCTCTTCGTCCGAGAGAGCGGTCAATGCCTGTGGATCCCAATTTACCATGCGCACACCACGGTAAATTTTACCTTTTTCATATAAATCACAAAAAACTTTAATAACACTTTCACTGCGTTTTTCGTCCATGGTAAAACA